>JAJYJX010000015.1 GCA_021789095.1 bacterium | reverse complement strand
GCTGAGCCAGTTGTACAGCTTGAGCAGGCCAATAGACAGGCTGTAAAAAAGGCAGAGCAGCTCCAGAAATATGGCATCCCGCAGGCTATGGGGCATATCAATGCAGTTGGTAACAGCGAGAATGCACTGGTTAATGTCTTTACAGGCACAAGATTCACAGGAAGATGAATGCAACTGCTGCAATTCATCGCTGGTGAGAATCGTAAAAGCTTTTTGATTTGACATAGCTGATAAAGTTCTGTAAAGCCTATAGTATGCATAAATATCTGAAGTACATCGTTTTGCTTGGGTTGATCTTAATAGCGGGCTGTATAAATGTTACAGAGGATGTTGTGTTGAAGCTTGACGGTTCCGGAAGCCTGCTGCTTGCCTATTCCATACCGGAAGCACTCATGAAGGATCAGAAAAGCATCCGCAATGCCATGCTCCAGACAGGTATCGTGTTCCCTTTGACAAAACAGGATTTTAATAACCAGTTTGCAGGTCTTGAGGGTGTAGACGTTCAATATACGAAGTCCTATACGGACAAAGGGTACTATGTAGTAGAAGGCAAGATAAAATTTAAAAATATTAATGACCTGAAGATGAACAATGTCACATTCGCACTGAAGAGCAGTGATAAAAATAAAGAGCTCGTGATCTCGCTTATCAACTCTATGAATAAGAACCAGGCACCAGAGAAAAGCTCCAAACAGCGTATAAATTATGACAACCTGCTCAAAGGTTCGCTTACAAATTACGGAATAAAGATCAAAGTGAGTTTTCCGACCGATGTGATATCTGCAAATGGAACCATAAAGAACAGGGATGTTAAGTGGGACGTGCCCATGAATGTGTTTCTTAAAAGCGAGGCAAAGGAGATGGAACTCAAGGCTGTTTACAGAGGGCAGCCGACTATATTTGACAGGATAAAGGACTTTTTCAGATAATGAAGGCACTTATATTGAGCGGCGGCAGGGGCACGAGATTAAGGCCTATAACCCACACAGGTGCAAAACAGCTTATCCCCGTTGCAAACAAACCTATACTTTTTTATGCAATAGAAGCCATAAGGGACGCAGGTATAAAGGACATAGGCATAGTTGTTGGAGATACCGCACAGGAAGTTAAAGAGGCTGTATCGGACGGCTCGGGTTTCGGTGTTAAAGTCACCTATATACAGCAGGACGAGCCGCTTGGACTCGCACATGCAGTTCTCATATCAAGGGATTTCCTGAAGGATGATGAATTCGTAATGTATCTCGGGGATAATATTATAAAGAGCGGCATTATAAACCTCGTAGAGCAGTTCAGAAAAGAAAGTCCCAATTCCCAGATCCTGCTTGCACATGTAAAGAATCCAAATCAGTTTGGTGTTGCACAACTCGTGGATTCAAGGGTCGTAAGGCTGGAAGAAAAACCTGCAACCCCCCCAAGCGATCTTGCCCTGGTCGGTGTTTACATGTTTGACAAGAACATTCATACAGCGGTCCGCTCTATAAAGCCGTCAAACAGGGGAGAACTTGAGATAACGGATGCAATACAATGGCTTATAGATAACAATCTTAAGGTGCTTCCCCATATTGTAACAGGATGGTGGAAGGATACGGGAAAGGTAGAAGACCTGCTTGAGGCGAACAGGATGATGCTTGACACATACGAGACAGATATAAAAGGTGATATTGATGAGCATTCAAAGGCCGATTTCAAGGTTGTTATAGAAAAAGGTGCTGTCATCAAACATTCTACAATCAGGGGACCTGCTGTAATAGGCAGCGGGGCAAGGATCATAAATTCCTACATAGGGCCGTTCACATCCATATCATCCGGTACCCAGGTCATAAACAGCGAGATAGAGCACAGCATAATCCTTGAGGACTGCCTTATAGAGGATGTTGGAGTCAAGATAGAGGACAGCCTTGTCGGCAGGAATGCCGAGGTAAAAAAGCTTAATGAAAAGCCCAAGGTTTACAGGTTGCTGCTCGGGGATAACAGCAAGGTTGGACTGCCGTAGAGAGAGTGTGAGTTAAAGGGTTCAGGAGTTGAAGGGTATAAAACAAATCTGCTGAAGGAGTATGATATGATATATGGTGTAAAGGTTAAAAAGCTGAAGGTCATACCTGATGAACGGGGAAGGTTAATGGAGATCCTGCGTTCGGACGATGAGATTTTTACAAAGTTCGGACAGGTTTATATGACGACATCCTATCCTGGTGTTGTAAAGGCATGGCATTACCATAAGCACCAGGCGGATCACATGACCGTTGTAAAGGGCATGATGAAGATTGTGCTGTATGATAACAGGGAAGGTTCGAAAACCAAGGGCGAAGTAAACGAGTTTTTTGCGGGTGAGCACAACCCCATACTCATTGCCATACCGGAAATGATTTATCATGGGTTTAAATGCATAAGCGAGACAGAAGCTGTTGTCATAAACATACCAACAGCGGTTTACAGTTATGCGCAGCCGGACGAGTACAGGATCGATCCGCATAAAAATGATATACCCTATGACTGGTCACGAAAGGATGGATAGAGGGAAAAAGGGATGCGGAGGAAAAGGGATAGAGGGATACAGGGGACTACGGAGAGGATTGATAGAATGAAGATACTGGTTACCGGGGGGGCCGGATTCATAGGCTCTAATTTCATCCTTTACATGCTGAACAAGTACCGCGATTATGACATTGTCAACCTTGACAAGCTTACCTACGCGGGTAATCCGGAAAACCTGGAGAATGCCATGAACAACAAGCATTACACCTTTGTAAAGGGCGATATAGCCGATGCAGGGCTTGTCAGGGGCATTATGGATAAAGGCATAGACGCTGTTGTAAACTTTGCGGCAGAATCCCATGTTGACAGGAGTATACTGGAGCCTGCATCATTTATTAAGACGAATATACTTGGCACACAGGTGCTTCTTGATATCGCCAGGGAAAAACACATTGCAAGGTTTGTACAGATATCAACGGACGAGGTGTACGGTTCGCTTGGATCAACAGGCAGATTTACAGAAACAACCCCTGTACAGCCAAACAGCCCATATTCTGCAAGCAAGGCATCTGCTGATATGGTCGTTCTTGCCTATTACAGGACCTTCGGCATGCCGGTCGTTATAACAAGGACATCAAACAACTACGGGCCGTATCAGTTTCCCGAGAAGCTTCTTCCGCTTGCAATTACGAACATTATGGAAGAAAAACCTGTTCCAATATATGGTGACGGCATGTATGTGAGGGATTGGATCTTTGTTACTGATAATGCAGAGGCTATAGACATGGTTCTTCACAGCGGAAAAGACGGAGAGGTTTACAACATAGGTGCGGGTTATGAGAGCGCCAATCTGTCACTCATTAAGACGGTATTAAGACTAATGCATAAACCCGAGTCATTCATAACACACGTAAAAGACAGGCCAGGGCACGACAGGCGGTACGCAATGGATCCCTCAAAGATCATGAACGAATTGGGCTGGTCGCCGAGAACATCCATTGAGCACGGTTTGGAACTTACCATAGACTGGTATACTGCAAACAGGAAATGGTGGCGGAGGATCAAGTCGGGTGAATATATGACGTATTATGAAAAAAACTATTCTGTCAAAGGGTTAAGAACGCATTGATGGTTCACGCTCTCTATGCCATCCGATTGTACAATGTTTTATTTTGTTCAACTCCCTCTGGCAATCTTTTCATGGTTAACCCGAAAAATGCATTTGGGAATAAGGAAGTTTGAGTAATGAGCATACTTCCTTATTGCATTTTTCGGCTCAAAGGGCGTTAGCGGTATATGACGGCTTATAGGGTTTTTATAACAGGTGCCGGCGGTATGCTTGCAACCGCACTGTTGAATGTACTAACCCCGGTATTTGATGTAACAGCATTTACAGAAACGCAGCTTGATATAACAGACAGGGATGCCGTTTTGAAGACAATAAAGGATATTAAACCCGATGTAGTTGTTAATGCAGCGGCATATACTGCAGTAGATAAATGTGAAGAGGAACAAAAGACAGCAAAGCTCGTAAACGGTTTTGCAGTTGGCTATATAGCAGAGGCAGTTAAGATAACCGGTGCAAGGCTGTTCCATATAAGTACCGATTATATATTCGATGGTGATAAAGATGGTCCATATACAGAAGAAGACAAACCGAATCCGGTTTCTGTTTACGGGCTATCAAAACTTATAGGTGAACGGGAGCTCGTTCGTTTTACGGACAATTATGTAATAATAAGAACGCAGTGGATGTTCGGAGAAAACGGCAAGAATTTTGTTGACACGATTATACAGCTTGCAGAACAAAAAGATGAATTGAAAATTGTGGACGATCAATACGGCAGCCCGACCTACACAAGGGATGTTGCTGTGATGATAAAATGGTTTATCGAAAATAGTAATGTGAGAAAACAGATATTTAATTTCTCAAACGAGGGCATTGTGTCATGGTATGGGTTTGCACGCGGGATACTGAAGCTTGCAGGCATTGGAACAAAGCTTGTCCCGGTTGATTCTTCAGCCATACAGAGAGCGGCCAGAAGGCCCCATAACTCGGCACTTGACAAGACAAAGATTAAGCAGGTCACAAGAATTGACATAAGACCGTGGTATGATGCACTCTATGAATATATGAAAAGAACAGGGAGGGTTGGAGAATGAAAATTGCAATCATAGGAACAGGTTATGTTGGTCTGGTTACAGGTACATGTTTTGCAGATAGCGGCAATGAAGTACTATGTATGGATATTGATGGTAAAAAGATCAATGCCCTTAACAGGGGTATTGTCCCCATATATGAACCCGGTCTCAAGGAGCTTATAGATAAGAACATCCGGGAAAAGCGGTTGAGGTTTACAACAGATATGAAGTTTGCGGCCCGGAGCTCAAACATTATCTTTATAGCTGTTGGTACCCCGCCCAAAGATGATGGGGCAACGGATCTTGGGGGTATAATGGCCGTTGCAAGGGACATCGGAAGGTACATGAATGAATATAAGATCATTGTAACAAAGAGCACTGTTCCTGTTGGCACGTCGGAATTGATCCAGAAAATTATTTCAAAACAGACAATACTTCAGTTTGACATGGCGTCAAACCCAGAATTCCTGAAAGAGGGCGCTGCGATAGATGATTTCATGAAGCCCGATCGCATTGTTATAGGAGTAAACAATAAGGAAACAGGGGATGTGCTGAAATCGCTTTATGAGCCGTTTACTCGCACAGGCAATCCTATACTCATAACGGATATTAAGAGCTCCGAGATGATCAAGTATGCAGCCAATGCCATGCTTGCAACAAAGATATCCTTCATAAACGAGTTTGCAAACCGTTGCATGTTTACAGGCGCAAATATAGATGATGTCAGAAAAGGTATTGGGATGGACAATCGTATAGGGCATCTTTTTCTGTTCCCCGGTGTCGGGTATGGGGGCTCCTGCTTTCCTAAAGACGTAAAAAGCGCCATCAATTTTGCAAGGAAGTACGGGTATAACATGGATATACTCAGTGCTGTTGATCGCGTAAATACAAGGCAAAAAACGTTGATGCCTCTTATAATAAAGAGGCAATTCCGGGGTAAACTTAAGGGCCGGCGTTTCGCTGTATGGGGGCTTGCATTTAAACCGAAGACCGATGATATAAGAGAGGCGCCCTCCATTGTCATTATAAATGCACTGTTAAAAGCAGGTGCAGTTGTTGTCGTTCATGACCCCGAGGCAATAAATAATATAAAAACGATATTCGGCAGGAAGATCCAGTATACGCATAACATGTATGATGCTCTTAAGAATGCATCCGGGCTCGTGCTCGTAACCGAGTGGAACGAATACAGGAAAGCCGATTTTGAGAGGGTGTATAGTTTGCTGAAAGAAAAAATAATTTTTGACGGACGGAACATTTATAATAAGCAGCAGCTTCTGGATATGGGCTTCGAATACTATGGCATAGGGAGGTAGGAAGTAGTGAATAAAAGAGTCGTAATAACTGGCGGTGCAGGTTTTATAGGCTCGCATCTGTGCGAGTATTTCCTCGAAAAATCTTATGATGTATTCTGCGTTGATAACCTGATAACAGGCTCCCTTGACAATATATCCCATCTTTTCGGGATAAAAGAATTTGTGTTTATGAATCATGATATCACAAACTATATCCATGTACGCGGCAAGATCGACTATGTCCTGCATTTTGCATCACCCGCGAGTCCTGTTGATTACCTTGAACATCCCATTCAGACACTTAAGGTTGGCGCGCTGGGCACTCATAAATCAATAGGTTTTGCAAAGGATAAGGGAGCGAGATATTTTCTTGCATCAACCTCCGAGGTTTACGGCGATCCTCTTGTAAATCCACAGCCGGAAACATACTGGGGCAATGTTAATCCTGTGGGACCGAGGAGCGTTTATGACGAGGCAAAGAGGTTTGCAGAGGCTATGACAATGGGTTATCACCGGTTTCACAAGGTTGATGTCAGGATCGTAAGGATATTCAATACGTATGGCCCGAGGATGCGGCTGAACGACGGAAGGGTAGTGCCTAATTTTGTAATGCAGGCGATCCATAATGAACCTCTGACTGTGTATGGTGACGGGACGCAAACCAGGAGTTTCTGTTACGTGTCTGACCTTGTTGAAGGCATCTACAGGCTTTTGATGTCTGATTCTACGGGTCCTGTTAATCTTGGCAATCCAGATGAATGGAAGATCATTGATTTTGCGAATCTTATCCTCAGGCTGGCAGCTTCAAAAAGCGGGATTGTTTATAAATCCCTGCCGCAGGACGATCCAAAGATGCGCAGGCCCGATATAACGCTCGCAAGAAAATTGCTCAACTGGGAACCGCGTGTGAAGATCGACGAAGGCTTAACAAAGACCCTCGATTACTTCATGAAGAAGAAATAAGCCCAAAACTTCCTTATTGAACTTTTTGGGATAAGTACTGTCCCTTATGTGCAGAGCAGTCCCATGATATTGATGAAGTCCTTGTTGATCGGCTTTATCTTGTTTACCGCCTCTTCAAAAGGCGTAAACGCGATTTCATCTTTTACAAGCCCTACCATCTTCCCGCTGCCGCCGTTTTTCAGAAAATCTACCGCATGATAGCCGAACCTTGATGCAAGCAGGCGGTCAAACACGCTCGGGGATCCCCCCCTCTGGATATGCCCGAGGACTGTTACCCTCGTCTCAAACCCTATCTCGTCCCTGAGGTCTTTCTCAATCTGGAAAGCGCTTGTTGCACCCTCTGCAACAATGATGATACTGTTTGTCCGCTTCTGTTCATACCGTTTCCTCAGCCCCTCTGCCACAGATTTTATGTTGTAAGGTACCTCCGGGACAATGACGAATTCAGCGCCGCTTGCCATTGCTGACATTAATGCAAGGTAGCCCGATTCCCTGCCCATCACCTCTATGATAAAAGCCCTTTCATGGGATGAAGCAGTGTCCTTTATCTTATCAATGGCCTGGATAATGGTGTTCAGTGCCGTGTCGACCCCGATTGCCATATCGGTCCCGTAAAGGTCGTTATCGATGGAGCCGGGGATCCCGACTGTTTTTACACCCATCTCGTGCAGCTTCAGAGCACCTGTCAGGGACCCGTTCCCCCCGATTATGATAAGTGCATCGATATTGTGCTTGGTGAGCATATTTACGGCCTTTTGCCTCCCTTCTTCGCGCAGGAATTCCTTTGACCGCGCAGTCTGGAGTATTGTCCCGCCGAACTGCATGACGCCGCTTACACTTCTGGAGTCAAGAATACGGATTTCTTCGTTGATCAGGCCTGAATAGCCCCTGAGTATACCTGCAACCTCCCAGCCCAGAGAAATTGCTGTTCTTACGGCTGCTCTTATGGCCGAATTCATGCCGGGCGAATCACCGCCGCTTGTCAGTATGCCTATTTTTTTCATGAAATACCTCCTTTCTTTAAAACCAGTGGATACAATTCTATATATGGATAATATCTCACTCCTTTACATAAAAAGCAATTTGTTGTAATTTTAATATTTAAGGGAACACAGGGGCTTATATAATGGATAATCTTGATGCATTAAAAAGGCATTTAAAAGATGTCGAAGTCATCGCAACGGATGTTGATGATACTATTACAATAAAAGGGCTGCTCACCTCCGGCGTCATACGTTCCATTGAGTATATAAACAGTATAGGCAAAAAGGTCGTACTCGTTACGGGCAGGTCGGGTGGTGCGTGCACAACACTGTCTCAATATCTGCCCGTTGAAATGGTTATAGCGGAGAACGGGGGAGTTATTATAAAAGACCATGACATCAAAACAATCGATCTGCCGCGAGATCATAAGACAAAATTACATAAATGCTTTAAAGACATAAAAAGACTGTTTCCCGGCATAAGGGAGGCCCAGGACAATCCATTCCGTTTAACCGATCTTTCAATGGATAATCTTTCTGTCCCAACTGAGGCCTTGCATGATATAAGAAGTGTTGCGGAATCTTATGGACTTACAATAACGGTCAGCTCGGTACAAACCCATATACTATCACAGGGATGCAATAAGGCATTTACACTTAAATCCTTCATAAAGGACAAAAAGATTGTTACGATCGGCGATTCTATAAACGATGAATCCATGTTTAATCCTGAGTTGTTCCCTTTATCCATAGGAGTTGCGAACATAAGGCACTATATTGACAGACTGAAGTACAAGCCGCGCTGGATAATGTCAAAAGAACAGGGGGAGGGGTTTATAGAGTTTGTAGACGTGCTAAAGTCAATAACCCATATAAAGACTTGACATTTAAAATACGGCATTATAAAAGTTTAACTATATAATATATGGAGGGCCGAATGAAACATTCAATATTTGTTACAATAGTATTAAGTTTATTACTGACCGGCAACGTATGGGCAGCTATGCCTTCAAACACTGGCGGCAGCGGACTTATCGCAACCAGGACACCGGATGTGTTATCAGGTAATTCATGGAATGCGAGCGCATTTCTCAATTACACAGGACATCTCGCTCCTTCTGATTACAGCGGATCATATCCTTCAGGCTTTAGCAGGGACTGGTCGGATACAAACATTTCAGGCATATTTAACTACGGTTTTATTGATAATCTTGAAGGTGGGATTGTATTCCCCATAGATATAAGCGGTGGTCCTAAATCCCAGAGCGGTGTTGGGAATATAGATGTACTCGGCAAGTACAGATTTTTAAAGGGTGATACCACGCCTGTTTCCCTTGCGGCTACGTTGGTAGTAGGTATTCCATCTGCAAGCAAAACCGATGTGCTCGGGAGTGGAGATACAAACATAGGGGTAGAGGCCAATCTTGGCTACAGAATGGGCGGGAACAACAAGAACATGCTTTACCTTGATGTGGGGTTTCAACAGGGAGATTATTTAAGCAAAGCACGGCCTACAATAGTTCAGAATGTGCCAATACTGTTAGCATCTTTAAGCTATGAATATGCAATATTGTTAGAAAAAGCTTACTTCAGCGTGGAGCTCGTCGGCAGGTCATCTGATATTGGAAGTGGAAGCTCCGGATCCACAGACATTATACCTCTTGGTGATGAAGATCTTTATGCATTGTTCGGCTTCAGATACCTGCCTACAAGGGTTACCGCAATAGCGATTGGCCTTGGGGGCGGATTACCCGACCCGATGAGGACAGATACAAATTATGTTGCTACATTAGGTTTTTCGTACCTTTTTAATCAGGCCACATCTGCTGTAAGAGGATTTATTTATCAGAGGACATCTGCACCTGCAAAACCAACAGGTATTGCTACCGGTCCCAGGATCGTAGTTGTAAACGGCTGTGCAGCAGGAGACAAGACGCAATTCTTTGCAGACAAGATAAAATCAGCCGGGTTTAATGTTATCCAGGTAGGCAGGGCACCTACACTTAATTATAATGATTCTATCGTCATATTTAATGAGCCTTATTACAGCCAGGCGGTGAATATATTAAGATTGATACCAGGCAGCGAGAGATTGGCAAGATCAAAGGTTAAAAACACAGCGTACGATATATATGTTGTAATAGGATGCAGTGGAGTTGCAAACGCTAAATAAGGAATAACTCAGCAGTTAAAATTTAATAAAATAATCAAAGTATTGTTTTTTTAAAGAAAGTTGTTATCTTGATAAGAAGTAGTTTCTTTATCAAAAAGCAGGGTTCCATTCTTATAAATGCAATCCATAAAAAGGTGATTACAGTTGAATCTAAAAGAACTCAAAACAAAATCCATAGCTGAACTTGCTAATATAGCAAAGGATTTAAATGTGGAGAATGCCATGAGCATGCGCAGGCAGGAGCTCATATTCGGCATACTGAAGGCTCAGAGTGCAAACAACGGCATTATCTATGGTGAAGGTGTACTGGAAATACTGCCGGACGGATACGGTTTTCTAAGATCATCCGACTACAATTATCTGCCTGGACCGGATGATATATATGTTTCACCATCCCAGATAAGAAAGTTTGGCATAAGAACAGGCGATGTAGTAACAGGCCAGATAAGACAGCCTAAAGAGGGAGAGAAATATTTTGCCCTTGTCAAGGTTGAAAGTATAAACAATGATGACCCTGAGGTGGCAAGGAATAAGATCCTGTTCGACAACCTTACTCCGCTGTATCCGGAGGAAAAATTCAAACTCGAGTATAATCACTCTGAGTTGTCAACAAGGATCATAGACCTGCTTGCACCAATCGGGAAGGGCCAGCGCGGTCTTATAGTTGCCCAGCCAAGGACGGGCAAGACCATCCTTTTACAGCATATTGCCAATGCCATAACAAAGAATCATCCGGAAGTTCATCTTATCGTTCTTCTCATAGATGAAAGACCGGAAGAGGTTACGGATATGCAGAGGTCTGTCAAAGGCGAGGTTATAAGTTCCACATTTGATGAACCCGCGCAGAGACATGTCCAGGTTGCAGACATGGTTCTGGAAAAAGCAAAAAGGCTTACAGAACACGGACGTGATGTTGTAATTCTGCTCGACAGTATAACGAGACTTGCAAGGGCTCATAACACCATTGTTCCGGCAAGCGGAAAGGTTTTATCAGGCGGTGTTGATGCGAATGCGCTTCAGAGACCAAAGAGGTTTTTTGGGGCGGCAAGAAATATAGAAGAAGGCGGAAGCCTTACCATCATGGCTACGGCGCTGATAGACACGGGAAGCCGTATGGATGAAGTTATTTTTGAAGAGTTTAAAGGTACAGGCAATATGGAAATTGTCCTTGATAGAAGGCTTGCTGATAAGCGGGTTTTCCCTGCCATGGACATAAGTAAATCGGGAACAAGGAAAGAAGAACTGCTGCTTGATAAAAATGTTCTCAACAAGGTATGGATACTCAGAAAGGTATTGCAGCCAATGGGTGTCGTTGAAGCCATGGAGTTCTTGATAGATAAATTGTCAAAAACAAAGGCGAATAAAGATTTTCTTGACTCAATGAACAAGGTGGATCTTGATTAGTATTCTGGAGGATAAATGAAGAAAGGGATACATCCCAAATATGTAAAAGCTATAATAAAGTGTGCTTGCGGGAATGTTATAGAAACGCGATCTACAAAGGGTGACTATATAGTTGAAATCTGTTCAAACTGCCATCCTTTTTTCACAGGTAAGCAAAAGTTCGTCGACTCGGCAGGTATGGTGGAGAAATTTAGGAGAAAATACAGCAGTAAAGGCGTGAAAAAATCATCTGCAAAACCTTAGGTTCTCCCTGGTTGATAGAACCTGTGATCATGCTTAAATTTTACGATACGGTGTGCGGAACAGTTGTTTGTGCTATTCATAATCCAAGTCCATATTGAGAGAAAACAGTACTTCTTCCAATTTTTAAGTATCCTTATTGTTTTTTCTTGTTATAATAAAAAACTTGAGTAATCTCAGCCTGCCCGCATGAGACGGAAGACCACGTCCTTACTGACGGGGTTAAATATACTGTTCTTGAGCAATGTTTTATGTAATTTTAAAAAAGACAGCCCTTGACAAAGGTTTGAAAGATGTTTGAAAATATTGAAAAAGTTTTACAGCGCTATAACCAGCTCAACTCTATACTGGCTACGCCGGAGGTTTTCAATAATCCTAAGGAATATACAAAGTACGTCAAGGAAAAGAGTGAAATAGAACCGCTTGCATTAACTTACCAGGCTTACAGAGAACTGGAAAGGAATATCGGTGCAACAAGGCAACTTCTTGAAACAAATGATGAGGAGTTGAAGGTGCTTGCAAAAGAGGAGCTCTTGTCTCTGGAGAAGCAGAAAGAATCAACTGAAAACAGGCTGAAAGAGCTTATACTGCCCAAGGACCCGCTTGATACGAAGAATGTTATACTGGAAATTCGTGCAGGGGCAGGAGGTGAGGAATCCGCGCTGTTTGCAGGAGACCTGCTCAGGATGTATCTTAAGTATGCGGAAAAAAGAAAATGGCGTACAGAAATTCTGAGTGAGAATACGACAGGTATGGGTGGATATAAAGAAGTCATCATTCTCATAGAAGGCGAAAGGGTCTACAGCAGATTGAAGTTTGAAAGTGGTGTACACAGGGTCCAGAGGGTCCCCAAGACAGAGGCAAGCGGAAGGATTCATACTTCAACAGCAACAGTTGCGATACTGCCGGAGGCAGACGATGTTGAGGTGGATATCAAAAATGATGAGTTGAAGATAGATACCTTCAGGGCAGGAGGCCACGGCGGCCAGAATGTGAATAAGCTCGAAACCGCCATAAGGATAACTCACTTGCCTACCGGTACTATAATTGTATGCCAGGACGAGCGCTCCCAGTATCAGAACAAGATGAAGGCAATGACGATTCTTAAATCACGGCTGTTGACGATGAATATGGAAAAGCAGACATCTGAAAGGGCCAAGGACAGGAAAAACCAGGTGGGGACAGGTGATCGCAGTGAAAAGATAAGGACGTATAACTTTCCGCAGAACAGGGTTACGGATCACAGGATCAATTATACGGTTTATACACTGAGTTCAATCCTGTCAGGTGAGGTAGACGAGTTTATAGATCAGCTTACAGAGTATTACCGGGCAAATGAGCTGGCCAGCGCAATGACGGACAAATAAGGTTGAATGCTGCTTACAGAGCTGTACAAATGGATAAAACGCCGTTCATTCAATGCGGGTAAAACCCTTTCTCCAAGAGAAATCAATATCATAATTTCAAAAACGGCCGGGATCCCTGTGGAGCGACTCCTGACGCATGACAATATACGGATCGAACCGCCGGTCTTTAAAAAGATCAGTCATATTGTAGAAAAGAGACTTGAGAATTATCCGCTACAGTACCTGCTCGGAACCATAGAATTCATGTGTATTGATTTTTTAATAAGCCCTGGAGTCCTTATACCAAGACCTGAAACTGAATTGGTAGTTCAGACAGCATTAAAGCTAACAGAGCAAAACAATTACATTGACCTGCTCGATTTATGCTGCGGCAGCGGTGTGATAGGTTTAAGTATTGCGCGTATGAACAAGCACGTCAACGTGTGCTTGTCGGACATATCCCCAAAAGCTGTTGCGCTGGCAAAGAAGAACAGCAAGAAACTAAGACTTTCCAGGCGTACAAGATTTTACACGGGGGATCTGTTTTCGGCATTATCCCCGTCAAGGAGATTTGATCTCATCGTTTCAAATCCGCCCTATGTGCCGCATAATAGAATAAGCCGCCTTCAGAAGGAAATACTGTATGAACCGGTATATGCCTTAGATGGTGGCAAGAAGGGCATGGAGATCATAACAAGGATCATCGGACAGGCACATAAATTTCTCAGGAAAAACGGTATACTGGTGATGGAACACGATGATACACAGAAAAAGTATTTAGAAAAAATATGCACCGGCAGTAAACCAGCAGGACTTGAATATGTAGAAACGGCAAACGACCTTTCCGGCCTTCCGCGCTTTAGTATATTTTCTGTCAGGATTTAGTTAAAAAAAACGTTAAAAAAGAAATAGCGAATGACATCCTTTCTAACGAGGTTTATTATATAATCTTTATTTTCAAATGCATTTTTTGGGGATAACAGAATTGATGTTCCCCGCAATTGACATGTGTGCATGTTAGGGCTAATATATATCAAATACCATGACAGTAAAAAAGATTTCGAGATATGAGATAGAAAAAGAGATCGGCAGGGGAGCAATGGGTGTTGTTTATCTTGCCAATGATCCAGTTATTAACAGAAAGGTCGCTCTCAAGACAATAGACATAGCGAATTCGCTTGATGCAGCCAAAAGGGAAGAACTCACGAAGAGAATGCTGACAGAAGTCAGGTCTGCAGGCAGATTAAATCACCAGAACATAATTACAATATACGACTATGGTGAAGACCTGCTTCCCTTTGTTGTAATGGAATACGTTGAAGGCGAATCTCTTGAATCTTTGAGAAAAAAGAAGGGCAGATTCAGTCTCAATGAGATTTATCCGATCATATCCGGCGTTGCAGGCGGGATTGATTATGCCCATGCAATGGGTATTGTCCACAGGGACATAAAGCCTGACAATATATTGATTACAAAAGATTATGTGCCCAAAATAACCGATTTCGGAATTGCAAGGATACTTGATACATCATCAACACAGGACTCGGGTATAATAGGATCACCTTCATACATGTCCCCTGAACAGATCCTCGGCGGTCCTATCGGAGCTTCCACTGATATCTTTTCATTCGGAGTCGTCATATATTACCTTATAGCGGGAGAAAAACCGTTCTCAGCCAATACGCCCCATGCCGTAACATACAAGATATTGAATGAAGATCCAAAGTATCCGAGTTTTTACAACCCGGCATTAACGCTGCATGTTGATGGCGTTTTATTTAAAACCCTTTCCAAGAACCCCAAGGAGCGCTATAAAACAGCAAGCGATGTTGTTGAATCTCTTGTGAGGGCCAGTTCAATCCAGAAGGATAAAACCGCGCAGTCAATACGTGACATAGCATCCGAGAAGCGGAATTTCTTGTCAGAGCTCTCACCGGTAGATACAATATTTGAGCAGGCAACAACGAATCTCAGGAAGCATGCTTTTGATAAAAAGCAAAAGAGGTAAATCGTATGGAAATAAAATGTCCGTATTGCGGCAGTAATTTTGCAGTTGACAGTATAGATAAACAGGGAATCGCATGTCCTTCCTGCAAGCAAACAATACTGCCCGAAGCTCTGTCCCAGGACACTGTTGTGGGTATTGGTGATACCGGACACAAGATACCGGCAGACATAAGGGTTTCATTATCAGTGATAGAAGGTAAGGATACAGGCAAGACGTTCAGGATTGATAAACCTGCCTTTACCATCGGCCGTGAAAAGGCCGATCTTGTTTTGAACGATACTCAAGTTTCAAGAAAGCACGCATCAATACAATTTCATGACAGAAGAATTATTTTAAAAGATTTGGGCAGCACAAACGGTACCTTTATAGGTACGAAACAGATAACGGAAGAGGAATTGAAGCACCTTGATGAAATTACAATAGGGGATACGAGGATGCTGGTAACCATTACCGGGATTTCTGAAGAACCATCCGAGGGTACCGGCAGTACCATACTTCTGAAAGACGAGGTATCGGCAGAAGGTACAACGCGTATAGAGAGGCAGGATGATGTGGAATTTAAACTCCCGTACAAGCAAAAGATATATCTTGATATTATAGGCGGAACACAGAAAGGGCAGGTTTATGAATTTATAAGCGGCAGGGTGGTCATTGGAAGGACAGACGGTGATTTGATAATCGATGATTCCAATATCTCAAAGAAACATGCCGTAGTGGAAACATGGTCAAGAGACACATATTTCATAAGAGACCTTGCAAGTACAAACGGGACTTACATAAATGGCCAGAGGATTACAACCACAAAGATTAAAAATGGTGATATTATAACCATTGGCAATACCAAGCTAAAGCTGCGGATCATTAATAGCTAAAGTTAAAGTGTCTTGGCAGCTTTTGCAATTCTTTCGCAAGCCTCTTTGATCAGATCCTCCTTGTTGGTCACGGAGATCCTGAAATAGCCCTCGCCTGATTTCCCGAATCCTACACCAGGCGAAACTACAACGCCTGCATTCTCTATGAGCCGGCCGGTGAATGATATTGAATCAATACTGTCAGGGAGCTTTGTCCATATATAAAATGTTGCACCGGCATTGAATGACTTCAAGCCCGCCTCAGACAATGCAGACGTAACAAGATGTACGCGGTTTTTATAGACCCTTCTCAATGGTTCAGTCAGGGCATCACCAAGGGATAGGGCCTTTATACCGGCCAATTGTACGGCCTGGAATACGCCCGAGTCTATGTTTGTTTTTACTTTGCTGAGCCCTGCGATCAATTCCTCGCCGCCGCACGCAAATCCTATTCTCCACCCTGTCATGCTGAAGGTCTTTGACAGTGAATGGAATTCTATTGCAACATCCATTGCACCCGGATACTCCAGTATGGAATGTGTCTTTTCGTTGAAATATATCTCCGAGTAGGCCGCATCATGAGCTACAATGATATTGTGCCTTTTTGCAAAGCTTATCACTTTTTTAAAGAACGTTTCATCCGCTGTTGCCGATGTCGGATTGTTTGGATAGTTTATAAACAGCATCTTTGCCTTTTCAAGAACCCGGCCTGGTATACCATCAAGTGATGGTATAAAATTATTTTCTTTCGTCAGCGGGAGAGGATATGGCGTGCCGCCGGCAAACATAGTGGATGCGTAATACACCGGATAGCCAGGTTCGGTATACAGGACAACATCGCCAGGATTGATAAATGCAAGAGGGAAATGAGCAATGCCCTCCTTTGAACCGATCAAGGACAATACCTGCTTTTTATAATCAAGTTTTACCTTGAATCTTTTGTAAAACCATTCTGAAGCGGCCTCCCGAAACCTGTCCATCCCTGAATAGGACGGATAGATGTGATTTGCAGGGTCTTGCGCTGCAGATTTAAGCGCATCAACTACTTCAGGGGAAGTAGGCAGATCAGGGTCCCCGACACCAAGGTCAATTATGTTTTTGCCTTTTGCAATCTGTTCGGATTTAATCTTATCAAGTTCCGCAAACAGGTATCGCGGCAACAATTCAAGTCTTTCAGCATATTTAAACGACATAACAATCTCCTCCTGCTCATTATATCTATTTTTTGCCGTATAAAGGATTGTGCCTTAAAAATCAATAAACCCGAAAAGTACAGTTAAGAAAAATAGCTCCCAAGAGTTCAAGAGAGAGGTTTGCTCGCTGCTTTTCAAAGTCCGGATCCCCATATACTTATGAATTCCCGTGCTGTTTTCTCAGGATCGGGTGTGTTCAGTATGGCAGATATTACGGCGGCACCATGGATATTGTATGTCTTTAGTTCGTCAAGATTTTGTTTTGTTATTCCTCCTATGGCGTATACCGGGATCTTTGCGACCCTGACTATCCCTGCAAGCGCACCAAGCCCTATATACATGCTGTCCTGTTTTGTCGATGTTGGATATACGGCGCCTGCCCCGAGGTAATCCGCGCCGATCTTTTGTGCTGCAATAACTTCGTCTTCGTTTCTTACGGAAACACCTATAATTTTGTTTCTTAGATATTTCTTAGCAATCCCGGCTGGCATATCATCCTGTCCTACATGAACTCCGTCTGCATCCGATGCGAGTGCAATGTCTATCCTGTCATTGACAATAAAGAGTGCATGGTACTGCCTGCACAACTGTTTGATGTTCATTGCCTCGTTATACATAGTCCTGGTTGGCGCATCTTTCTCCCTGTACTGAATGATCCTGATACCTGCCTTGAGCAGGTACACTGCGGATTGTTCGTGAGATGTCCCGAAATCACGGGAGGTTATGCCGTATATGCCGTGAGGCAGTTCTGTTTTCTGATGCATACGCTTAGTGTATAATAATGTGCGCGAGCTTGTATGTATCCTCGTTCAGGAGAGATATCTCGTCGATCAACGCAGTCATAAAACTTCCCGGAAGCCCTGTCTTTGCTGCCGCTTTTTCGCCTGCAATATTGAATGAAGCAAGGCCTTCAATTGATGAAATAAAATAATCGTTGTTAACGGCCATGAAGCTTGCAATGACGGATCCCAGCATGCACCCTGCGCCTGTAATCCTTGAAAACATATCAGTGCCGTTGTTCACGACCGCAGACCTTTTGCCGTCGGAAACATGGTCCTGTTTGCCTGTTACAACGGCAACAAGCCCGTATTTCTTTGCCAGTGTTTCAGCGGTTTCGATGCCCGCGGATGTGACAGAATCAACACCCTTTACATGGACCTTTGCGCCCGCGAGCGACTGCATCTCCCCTGCATTGCCCTTCAGCACGTCCACCTTAACCTCTTTTAATATCCTTTTTGCCGTTTCCGTCCTGTATTTTGTTGCACCGGCTCCTACGGGATCCAGCAGGACAGGTACATTTTTTTTGTTTGCCGTCTTCCCGGCAAGAAGCATTGCATCGATCCAGTGATCACTCAGCGTGCCGATGTTTATGTAGAACACCCGTGCGATTGAGACCATGTCCTCGACCTCGGGTTTTGCGTGCGCCATTACCGGAGAAGCACCCAGTGACAATGTTATATTTGCACTCACATTCATTACAACATAGTTCGTTATGTGGTGCACAAGCGGTTTGGTGTTCCTGATCTTTAATAAATCGGCATAATAGTTTATCTGCACCTTCTGTTCTCCTGCGTTTTTAATAAATGAGATTCTTCGCTTCGCTCAGAATGACATCCTGCCTTCGCTGTCATTCTGAGGGAGTAGCGTTCTGCAGCCACGACCGAAGAATCTAAACTCGATTATACCTTCAGTTATGCTGTTTCCCATAATTTCTAAAGTTTCATTCATTTCTTTTGCTGCAATGCCTGATCAAGTACCGCGGCGCTCAGGCTTGCACATTTAACCCTTGCTGGATATTTTCTTACATCGGATAGTGCCTCCAGGTCTCCGAGTATGTCAGGATCGTAGCTATTTCCCTGGAGCATCTTCTTGTACTCATCCATAATGCCCCTCGTCTCTTCAAGTGTTTTTCCCTTTATTGCCTCTGTCATGAGTGAAGCGGCTGACTGGCTGATCGAGCATCCGTTGCCGGTGAACATGACATCTTTTATGTGATCGCCGTCAAAGCATAACTCCATCTGCAGCTCGTCCCCGCAGAGCGGATTTGAACCTTCTGATTTTGCGTCAGGATGTTCCATGTGTCCGTGGTTTTTGGGGTGCTGGTAGTGCTCTATGATAATTTCTTTGAATAGTTCCTCAAGCGACATGTCCGAACAGCTCCTTTGTTTTCTTTAATGCCCTTACCAGTATGTCTATTTCCTGCTTTGTATTGTAAAAATAGAAACTCGCCCTTGCCATTGCAGACACACCGCAGTCTATCATAAGTGGCTGGGCGCAGTGATGGCCCGCCCTTATTGCTATGCCCTCATTATCAAGGATGGTTCCTATATCGTGCGAATGAATGCCTTCCATGTTAAATGCAATAATACCGCCTTTTTTTGACGGGTCAGTCGGTCCGTAAATAATAATGCCGGGCACTTTTTGCATCTGCTCCAGTCCGTATGCTGTGAGCTCTCTTTCATAGGCTTCGATGTTGTCCCTACCTAGGGATTCAAGGTATTCTATTGCCGCTTTTAAACCTATCGCGCCTTCATAGTTCGGCGTACCCGCCTCGAATTTATACGGCAGCTCGTTGTATACGACATTGTCCAGCGTGACCCTGAGGATCATCTCGCCTCCGCTGAGGAAAGGCTCCATCGATTCAAGATATGCTTTTCTTGCGTAAAGGGCTCCGATCCCCGTAGGACCCAGCATCTTGTGTCCCGACAGGACAAAGAAATCGCAATCCAGGTCTTCAACATCAATCTTTATATGCGGAGCGCTCTGCGCACCGTCAACGACAACAGCTGCACCCGCCTTGTGCGCTAAGGAGGTTATCTCCTTAACAGGATTTATGGTGCCGTATACGTTGGACATGTGGGCAATGCCGACGAGCTTTGTTTTCTTCGAGAGCATGGATTTATATGCATCCATGTCAAACGTGCCGTCCGTTTTTGAGGGTATGATCTTTACAGCAGCGCCCTTTTTGTGCGCAAGCCTGAACCACGGAACATAATTGCTGTGATGTTCCATTATGCTGACGATGATCTCATCCCCGGCTTTTATAGTGGCCTCCGCCCATGTGTACGCTATCAGGTTTATCGCCTCTGTGGCATTACGGGTAAAAACGATTTCCTGCGTGCTTTCTGCATTGATGAACCGCCGTAAGGCCTCCCGTGAATCCTCGTATGCCTGTGTCGTCTCTTCAGCGAGCAGGTAGACGCCCCGGTGCACGTTGGAATTATACTGCCTGTACAGGTTTGCAATGGCATCTATTACAACAGCAGGTTTTTGCGTTGTTGCAGCGTTGTCAAGATACACCAGCGGCTTGTCCCTTACAATGCGGGATAAAACCGGGAAATCTTTTCTAATTCGTTCAATGTCCATTGCGTTCTCCGTTTTGAATGAGCTATCATATATAAAACATTTTCAATTTGCAAATCAATGGCAAAAAAATACCAATAAATCAAGGATTATCATGAAGCGAAGTTTGTGTGGTGAGTGAAAAACCTGCGTCAGACGAAGGTATTCTTCGAAAATAAGACAAACCCAGTACTCCGTCATTGCGAACGAAGTGAAGCAATCCTTCCGTATACTTGTAGATTGCTTCGTCATTTCATTCCTCGCAATGACAATCTTACAGAGGACTATAACTTCCTCTATGCAAAAAACTTATTAAACTTAGGTGGATCGCAGGGTTGAACGCGCAAGCAAACTTTGCTTCTTTTCAAATGAACTTTTAAGATAAAAAAGGGCGGAAGATTCCCCGCCCTTGAATGATGATCTACAATGTACTACGCGTTTCCTTTCACTCTTTCCTCCCACAGAGGTGTGATCTTTTTGTTCAGTTCAGTTCCGAACTCTTCCATCTTCTTGTAATATTCAGGGTCCTCGAGTGCGAGCCTTGCATTTTCGTCTTCTGGTTTTGCGTCCGGCGTAAGAATTTTTTCTCTGAATGTCCGGTGGTTGTCCCTTATAGAGCATGGTGCGAAAAAGTTCCCCGGGGGATCCGTCATATATCCGTACTCGTTCTGCCAGTTCCTGCCCCTTACAAACAAATCGCTCATCAGTGCATCAATGATTGTTTTGTCATGTTTATAAAGGTCATAGATGTTGTCCTTGTAAAATGGAACAAACACGCATGGCATTACATTGCCGTTCCAGTCGACATAGAAGTATCCGCCGGGACGGCCGTATGCAATACAGCCCCGCGATGCAGGCCCGGCGTCCCAGAAATCGGCCACGAAATACCCTTTTTCAAACAGTATGTGTTCCCATTTTAAGGTGAACTTCAGCCTTTGATCCGGAGAAGATCGGA
>JAJYJX010000173.1 GCA_021789095.1 bacterium | reverse complement strand
AAACCGTCCTGTTAATATATTTTTTTTAGCATGAATAAAGTTTCATAAAGAGGTAAAATTTTTGTTGCATTCTTTTTTAAAATGTGACAGGTATTTTGTTATGATTACTGAAAAAAAGGAATATTATAAAACAAGTATTCTGTTGAAATTGCTTTGTCTGACTCTTGTACTTATGGGCTTCCTGGGTCGATCGATACCGCTGATTGCCGTTGCACTTGGTTACTGGATCGCCTCAAAAAATCCATGGCGCTACAGAATCATGATAACTATCGGCATCGTCCTTCATGCACTTCTTTTTTTTCAGACGGTGTACGTCCTGACAGAGACAAAAGACTTTATATTTTATGCCAGCCTGTTCTTGAATCTGACTGCGCTTATTTTTCTTTTGAAGTATTACCCTTCTCCCTATCCTGTTTCAATGAACATAACAAATTTCATCCTGCCTGCAAGAATGAATATCAACTTTATCGAAAAATATCCTGCTGCATTTGAATGGTTCTCAAAAAACAGCATAGTCGGAACAGTGGAAGGGCTGTATTACAATTCTGACGCATTCAATATAATCCAGGAGGAAGGGTTCCTGGGGTTCAGTCCGGTAAAAGATATCATCCGTGCAGCAGGAAAAGCAGGCGTTGAGGATGGGAAAAGACTGCTTGATTTAGGCAGCGGACTGGGGGGGCCTTTGTGCACCATTGCAGGGGCTTTTAAAATCCAGGGGACCGGCATTGATCTGCTGGAAAGGAATGTAAAAAGGGCAACCATGCTTGCAGTATCCAGAAATGTCAGCGACAGAGTAAGATTCCTGCGGGGCAATGCCGTTGAACTACCCCTTCAAGATAAAACCTTTGATTTTGTCTTTGGTGCTGATGCATGGTGCCATATCAGCAATAGAAAAAAATTATTAAAGGAAGCTTACAGGCTGCTGAAGGACGGAGGTACCGTCTTCTTTTATGACTGGCTTGATCTCGGCGATCTTTCCAGAGGCTTCAGGTTCATCTACTCCTTTCCTCCCCTTGAAACACTCATCAGCTACAGGGAAAAGCTGCGCGAAGCAGGATTCAGCATTTTGTATGCGGAACAGAACACAGAAACATTTAAGAACAACGTCTCTGACGTGGTCGGCAATGTCCGGAGAAACAAACATAGGATAATCGAAACATGCGGAAGAGAACTCTATGATAACTGGGAAGTCGTGGCACAATATACATTGAAGATGATTGTAGAGGGAAAACTCGGGCACGCGCTTTTCATTGCAAAAAAATAAGGAGGGTTTATGGCCGGTTCAAAGTGGTTGATATACGGTGCAAACGGTTATACAGGGGCACTTGTTGTCGAAGAAGCATTAAAGCGCGGACACAGACCTGTCATAGCCGGGCGTTCCGAAAAGAAGATTAAGCCTGTTGCCGAGCGTACAGGACTGGATTTTGTAATAGCCGATACCAATGATGCTGCCTCGCTTAAAAATGCCTTAACAGGCGTTGATCTCGTCTTTAATGCTGCAGGACCTTTCATACATACGAGCGACCCCGTAATACGTGCCTGCCTTGAATGCGGCGTCCATTACACTGATATTACAGGGGAAGTACCGGTATTCCACAATACATTCTCCCATGATAAGGAAGCCATGCAAAAGGGAATAGTCCTTATGTCGGGAATAGGATTTGACGTAATACCGACTGACTGTCTGGCAAAATACGTGGCTGAACGCGTTTCAAGAGCATCGGAACTCGAAATCGCTTTTGCGGGTCTTACCGAAACCAGCCCCGGCACTACAAAAACAATGATTGAAATGATCCCCAACGGCGGGCTGGTGAGGAAAAACGGGGAACTGGTACGTTCACAATTGGGCAAAGGCGCAAAAAAAATAGAGTTCACCGCAGGGACATACAGCGTTATGCCCATTCCATGGGGTGATCTTGAAACAGCATATCACACAACCGGCATACCCAATATCACAACCTACATATCTTATCCCGGTTATATCATTTCAATATTCAATGCTGGTGCTCCGCTCGCACAGAAACTGTTGTCTGTAAAAGCAGTCCAGCAGTTTGCCAAGAAATTTGTGGATATGTTCATTCACGGTCCTGATGCTGAAAAACGCAGTAAAGGGCGATCGTATATATGGGTTCAGGCCAGGGACATCAAGGGCAAGGAAGCGCATGCATGGCTGGAGATACCCGACACGTACAGGTTCACTGCTGTTGCAAGCGTCACGGCTATAGAGAAAATCCTTGAACTCCGCCCCAAGGGCGCACTTACACCTGCAATGGCATTCGGTGCAGATTTTGTACTGGGAATAGAGGGCGTCAAACGCTACGACAAACTGCCGGGAAGGCACGACAAACAATAATTAATTTTGAATAGGTAAGAAGGAAGTTTGTGTAATGAACAAACTTCCTTCTTGCATTTTTCTGGTTATCCCACCTTTTCGAATATATTGATGCACATGGCTGCTTCCTCAACACCGATAAACCCGCCTCCGTTTTCAGCCAGTGCAATCCTTGCACGTTGTACCTGCCTCTTCCCTGCCTCTCCCCTGAGTTGCACTATCTCTTCGTATATCTGTGCGAGCCCTGATGCTCCGACAGGATGCCCCCTGGATTCCAGTCCGCCAGACGTATTGATAGGAATTTTGCCGCCAAGCTTTGTTGCATTCGATTCCGCAAATATTCCGCCTTCACCCAGCTTGCAGAACCCCATTGCCTCTGTCTGGTGCAGTTCACCGTAGGCCGTTGCATCATGCAGCTCCGCAGTATCTATATCCTCGGCTCCCAGCCCGGCTAGTTCGTAAGCCTGCTTTGAAAGTCTCACGCCTATGTCAGGCGCATCCATGTCTCTGTCAGTGCCTGAAGCCAGTACAGATGCCCTTACCTTTACAGGCCTTGTATTGCTTACCTTTTTCAGGAAAGCCTCGGAACACAGTATTGCCGCTGCAGCGCCGTCCCCAACGGGTGCACACATTGCACGTGTCAGGGGATACGATACGAGCCTGTCATTGAGTACCTCTTCCACGGTCATGGACTTCTGGTACTGTGCAAGCGGGTTCATGGACGCATGCCAGTGGTTCTTGGCAGCTATGACAGCGAGCTGCTTTTGCGTGGTCCCGAACTTCATCATGTGCCATTTCGCACCCATGGCGTATGCATCCATGAAAATGCTCCTGTCGCCGTCTGACTGCAATTGATCCGCCGGGAGCTTGCCTTCCAGCTGTTTGCTGAGTTCCATGTACATCTGCACGTTCTTTTCTATGTTCTCCACATCCATTGAAGACGCATAAGCCTGCAAAGAAAGCATTTTGTCCGGACTTGATATCTTTTCTGATCCCAGTGCCAGTACCACATCGTACATTCCCGCTTTTATGCCCATGTATGAGAGGTACAATGCTGTTGATGCACCTGCACAGGCATTTTCCACATTTGTTACGGGGATCCCCTGTATGCCCGTCGCTCTGAGTATAACCTGCCCCTTTATGGAATGCTGGTTCGAGAATATGCCCCAGTAGGAATTTGCCACAAAAGCCGCGTTAAGGTGTTTCTTTTCAAGATTTGCATCTTTTAACGCCAGCTCCAGTGCTTCATGCGCCATGCTCTTCACGGTCTTGTCGGCATATTTGCCGAACCTGATCATGCCAACACCGATAACGTATACATTGTCCATTAACTTCTCCTTTCCATGAACCAAAAGATATAATAATGAAGTTTGCTCATTCGCTCAAACTTCATTATTCCCCGGGTGAACGTTCAATAATATTGCCGTTAAACCATTTAACCGGAACGGTTTCCCTTGCTACAGCCCTGTCCGTTTTTACTTTTGCATGACCAACGGCGATTGTTGTCGCAACCTTCCAAGGATGCTTAATCCCCAGCCGCTTCCTCATACCGGGCATGTACTTCATTGCCGTTGCAACATAACCGTTGTAACATGTTACAAGCCCTAACGAGTGTGCGACAAGTACCATGTTCTGCGCGCAGATCCCTGCATCAAGATCCGGGTTGCTGATGCCCCTTTGATCCATGAGCAGCAGTATAAGCGCCGGTGCCCCGTAAAACAGGTTATCATCACGTTGATCTGACTTTTCAAGCGGGAAAAAGGGCCTCTGGTCCATTTCGTTAACCATGAAATAACTGGTAAGCGTTACCGTTATATGCTTCAGAATATTAGGGTTCAGATACATGTTTTTGAATAACCTCAGTATCTTCATGGAGCCGGTCTCGATCTCCCTTAACAACTTCGGGTCTGTTACTACGATAAATGTAAAAGGCATATTGTTGCCTGCTGTCGGAGCATATCTGCCCGCTTCAAGGATCCTGTGCAGCAG
>JAJYJX010000172.1 GCA_021789095.1 bacterium | reverse complement strand
CGATCTAACAGACAAACATGCTGTAAAACTCATACTTCAGCAAACGTGTGCATGCGGCAGTGAGGAACTGAATGTAATCTGGAGTGTGCCGTACGATTCAGGCTTGCCTATACAGCCGACTCCATGCAGCAGTTCAACATCCCAGTGGATGTGCATGGTAACAAATATGGGGAATGGGGGCAGGCTCAGTCCGGATGGTTCCGGAACAACACCGACACTGATGGGGCCTGACCATGAATATCTTGTTTTTGCGGATGGTGAGCGGCCGATGAAGATGGTTGTCTTGAGAACAAAAGACGGCAGTCCTCTGCCCATTGATAATCCTGTTCCATTCTCCGATACGAATGCGCAGACAGAAAATATATGTACATCATACGGCAACAAGTTTATAATTGAGAACAATTACGGGAAAGGAGTCGCGGCTTACGAGATAACGGGAAAGCCCGGACAGGAAGAAGCAAAGCTGCTCTGGGTCAATAACGACGTTTTTGCACCGAATGCAGTCCCGCTGATCTCGGGCGCTTCAAATACGGTATACATTTACGAGATGCAGGGCGCAAATTCGAATCCATTGGCAACAACGCCACAGCAGTGGTTTGTAACAGCAATGGATCTTAACAACGGTACTGTTCTGTGGAGACGGTCTATAGGTACGGGATTGTTATACAACAGTCTCTATGCACCTCTGTCGCTCGATGGAGGGAAGCACATATACATCGGCCTTTTTGGCGGACTTTTAAGGGTTGACTGAGAGGGAAGATACATGGTGCTAAAAAACAGAAAAGAACTGGTAAGAGAGCGGTTAATAAATGCGGCAATAAAGGTAATAGGTATCAAAGGCTTCAGGAAGTCTACCGTCCCTGTCATTGCAAAGAAGGCAGGCATAGGGACAGGGACGTTCTATCTTTACTTCAGGGACAAGTCCCATATATTTGCCGAAGCGATCATCTATGTAAGCACAAGGCTGAGGAACTATATAGACGAGGTTTTTCAGAAAAAGCTTGAATCGTTCAAAGGCAGGATTACGGACCCGAATAATACAGGACCCATACTTCGCTCGATGTGCAGCGCCTTTTTCGATTATGTTGATATCTACAGGAACCACTTCGTCATACTTTTCATAGAAGGGTACAGTCATAAAGAAGAATTTGCCAGCATATTATGGGAAACCTACAGAGGTTTTGCAGAAGATATGCGTATAAGACTTATGACTGCGTCGCAGCTTCAGATCATAAGATCGTTGAACAGGGAAGAGGCCGAAATAATTGCATGGGCAATAATAGGTGCGCTGCCGCAGGTTGCACAATTTTACATCACCGGCACCCATGATCGCAAAAGGATAATAAATGTTCTGGTGGACTTTATGCTTCAGGGTATAAAAAAGGAAACAAAGGAGATAACGAAAAGAAGGAGCAAGAATTGAGCAGGACGGCGGCATTGGCAGTATTTTTTATGATATCGCTGGTGTTATTTTCCATGCCTGCAAGAACAGCAGAAATTGATATCTCCGATGTAAAGGATGCACCTGCAATAATTGAACTGTTAAAAGATCAGCTCGAAAATCTTAAAAACATAAAAAGCTATACCTACGTCCTTATAAAGCAGGAAAGATTCAGGGACGGGCTTCATCCCGAAGAGATTATAAAATATGAGTTTAAAAATCCATGCAGGATCTATATGAAGTGGATAGGGAATGTGGATAAGGGGTTAACGATCATATACAACTGCGAGAAAAGCAGGAAAAAGTTCTGGGCAAAGGAAGCAGGATACCTGCGCAGTTGGGGCTTCATCAGGCTTAACCTGAACAGCAAATTTGCAAAGATGTATCACCCGAACCACTGGCTGGTAAACCAATCGGATATTGCATTCAGAAGCCGTATGATGCTTGAACAGATGGAAAAAGCCTATAAGATTGGCAAGTTGAAGATTATTCCATACGGTAAGGTTCACGATGATGAAACCGATACAGATACATTCAGATTCGACAGTATAATGCCGGCGGGTCCGGGGTATGGGTTGAAGTACTACAGAACATCCATATGGATAGACGCGCGTACATTAATCCCAACCAAGTTTTATCTGTATAATTTTAAGAATAAGCTTTACGAAAGGTACGTGATAAAGGATTTAAAACTGAACGCTGATGTGCCTGATAAATTATTTATAGTTCACCACTACAGAGATATAGGAGATATAGATCAATAAGGGGCATAACAATGAAAATAGGAATAACAGGCATATCAGGTTATCTCGGAACACTGCTGTCAAAGCAGCTTGTGAAGAATGACCTGGTTGAGTCCATAACTGGCATTGATCTGAAAGAGCCTTCTTTTAGGCATGAAAAGATAAAGTTTGTAAGGTGCGACATAAGGGACAAGGCGATCGTGCAGGCACTCAAAGGCTGCGATACCGTCGTACACCTGACATTTATCGTGCAGGAGATCAAGGATAAGAAGCTGACATACGATATCAATTTAAACGGTACAAAAAACCTGCTGGACGCATGCAGCATAAACAAGCCCCGGAAACTCGTTATTGCAAGCAGCGTTGCAGCGTACGGCTGTGTTGACCGGAGCGAAGTTATTACCGAGGATTCTGAGCTCAGGGGGAACAGGGGCTCGTACTACTCCGATACGAAAAGGATTGTAGAAGGCATGCTTGACGAATTCGAAAAAAAGAATCCCGGCATGGTCGTTACCAGGATGAGGCCGTCCATATTCTGCGGAAAGAACGTCAATAATTTTTTCACAGATACGGTCAAGCTTCCGGTCATAACCTACGTGAAGGGCAACCAGTACGGCCTGCCTCTGGTGTATGAGGGCGACGTTGCCGGCGCTTTTTATAAGGTGATTATCGAAGACCACCCGGGTGCGTTCAATCTCCATGCGGGTATGCTGTCCGTGGAGAGGATGTCGGGAATACTCGGGAAAAGGGCCGTAGGTATACCGTACAGGCTCGCACGGGTCATTGCCGATCTTGGGTTCATGCTCGGTATGACAAAGTTTTCAAGCCATTGGGTCGAACTCGGCAGGTATCCGATGAACATAAGCAGTGCAAAAGCGGAAACAAATCTGCACTGGAAGCCGACAAAAACGGCGGAGCAGGCATTTATTGAGATGGTGGACAGCTTGGGCGTTAAGCCAGTCATGAAGAAAAATTAACATGCCTTATCAAGGCAAAGGAGGAGTTATGATTCCACCGAAAGAAAATAAATCTTTGTCTGACCGTGGGCAGCGTTTCGATGACAGCCTGTTCAGTTTGCAGGCCGGACTGAAACTCCCCAGGGGCATGCTGAAAGAAACCAAAGAGGCCATCGCCTTTGCCAGAAAATTCAACGATGAAGTGATCCGGCCGCATGCACTGGAAGTGGACCGGCAGACGCATGCGGACCCGGAGTATCTTCCCTGGGATCTGGTCAAAAGTGCCAATGAATGGGGCTTTTACACCATGTTTATCCCAAAGTTGTTCGGCGGCCAGGGGGTCAATATGCCGGCCAGTGCGTATGTAGTCGAAGAGCTTTCCTCGGCCTGCGTCGGCATAGCCAACGTGGTCTTTGTACACTATCTTGGAGTGGCAGGGATTCTGGCTTCATGGAACGTATCTCTGGCCAATAAGATATTCCGGGAGGTGGCCCAAGGACAGAAGACCGGCAAACCATGCATCATCTCTCTTGCCATCACCGAGCCCAACGCGGGTACGGATGTAGAGGAAAACGCGCTGATCGACCGCGCCCGTCTGAACTGTCACGCAGAGAAGGTCAAGGGCGGGTATATCGTAAACGGCAGCAAGGTCTTCATTTCCATGGGACATATGTCCGCATGGTCATGTCTTATCGCGTACACGGATCTGAAGAAGCCATCGGAAAACACCGTGACGTTTGCGGTCAAGACCGGTACGAAAGGGTTTACCTTCGGCAAGCATGAAGATAAGATGGGCCAGCGGGTATGTCCTGCCAGCGAGCTGATTTTTGAAGATTGTTTTATACCGGATGAATATGTCTTGAGTGATTCCCGTACACTGCCGGTCTCCGGGACACGTTCAAAAGCCGATTTGGTAGAACAGTATATCCATTATGTGGTCGAAGTCACCAGACCGGCAGTGGGGGCATTCGGAACCGGTGTGGCAAGAGGTGCCTATGAAACTGCCCTCAGGTTTGCCAGCGAAACCGAGGTCGGCGGCAAGCTGCTCATTAATCATGAGTGGGCCCAGGCCATGCTGGCCGAGATGTATAAGAATGTCGTTGTTGGCCGGCTCAGTTATGCCGAGGCCAACTATGCCAACGGACTTCCGGGAGGGATCTACAACATCCTCCAGCGGAAGCCGATCTAT
>JAJYJX010000171.1 GCA_021789095.1 bacterium | reverse complement strand
CAGAGGGTTGTTGGCAGAAGGATGTACGGCGGTCAGGAGACATTCCTCCCCTTGAAGGTTAATACTTCCGGTGTTATCCCACCCATATTCGCTTCTTCACTCCTCATGGTACCAGCCACAATCACAAGTATGGCGCGCGTGTCGTGGATTTCTTATATAAGGACATATCTGACACCCGGTAATTTTATGTATGATATATTCTATGCCATTCTTATAATCTTTTTTACATTTTTCTATACCGCTGTCACCTTTAATCCTGTGGATGTTGCGGACAACCTTAAAAAGTACGGCGGGTATGTTCCGGGCATAAGACCGGGTAAGAGCACCTCCGATTACATAGACAAGATCCTGACAAGGGTTACGGTTGGAGGGGCACTTTATCTTGCTGCGATATGCGTGCTTCCGACTATTCTTATAAGCAGGTTCAATGTGCCGTTTTATTTTGGCGGTACTTCACTGCTGATCGTTATCGGTGTTGCACTTGATACGATATCCCAGATAGAATCACAACTTGTAATGAGGAATTACGAGGGATTGATGAAAAACGTGAAAATGAAAGGAAGAAGGTGGTAATGAATATGATAAGACTATTGCTGATCGGCCCTCCCGGAGCAGGTAAAGGAACACAGGCATCCATAATAAGCAAGAAATATAACATACCGCAGATAGCAACAGGCGATATGTTAAGGCAGGAAGTAAAAAATGCAACAGATCTTGGCAGCAAGGCAAAGGTATATATGGACAAGGGAGAATTGGTTCCTGACTCGCTCGTTATAAGTATGTTAGAAAAGAGGCTTAAGGAGAAGGATGCAGGTAAAGGATTTATACTTGATGGTTTTCCGAGAACAGTGGCGCAAGCGGATGCGCTTGATAAGAAATTTAAGGAGCTAAAGATCAATAACTTCGCAGTCATGGAGCTCAAAGTGAACGAGGAAAGCATTATCAGGAGATTGTCTGCAAGGCGAGTATGCAGCAGCTGCGGTAAAATCTACAATATGATTACAGAACCTCCTAAAAAAGATGAAGTATGCGATGAGTGCAGTGCAGGCCTTTATCAAAGGGATGATGACAAGGAATCAACCATAAGGGAGAGGTTCAGGGTTTACAACAGCAAGACCGCGCCTTTGATAGAATACTATTCAAAGAAGGGCATGTTAAAAACTGTTCATGCAGACGGCGAAATAGAGGCGATAAACAAGAGCATAGTTTCACTTATTGAAAAGGTATTTAATGGTTAATGTCAGGACCGAGGAAGAGGTAAAAAAAATTGCAGAAGCATCAAGGGTTGTCGCAATTGTACTGCAGGAACTTGCGGCAAATATGAAGCCCGGCATGAATACCGAACAGATCAATACAATGGCCGAAGACAGGATCAAAGAGTTTGGTGCAAAGTCTGCATTTAGAGGGTACAGAGGATACCCTTCAAGTATGTGTGTATCGATAAATGACGAGATAGTGCACGGCATACCCTCGTCAAAGAAAATTATTCATGAAGGCGATATTGTAAGTCTTGATTTCGGAGTGCAGCTCGACGGGTTTTTTGGGGATGCGGCAGTAACTGTCCCGGTTGGAAGCGTGAGCGAACTTGCCCGTAATCTATTGAAAACTACGGAAGAATCATTATATCTAGCAATAAAGGACGCAAGAGTCGGGAACAGATTGTATGATATATCAAGTGCAATCCAGAATTTTGCCGAGGCCAATGGATTCTCGGTTGTAAGGGATTTTGTGGGGCATGGTATAGGCAAATCTCTCCATGAAGATCCCCAGATTCCAAATTATGGTCAGCCGGGCAAGGGTATAAAATTGGAAAAAGGTATGGTGTTTGCATTGGAACCCATGATAAATGCAGGTGATTACAGGATCAAGATAGATCCCGACGGGTGGACTGCAAGGACATACGACGGTTCACTGTCAGCGCATTTTGAACACACCGTGGTAGTTGATTATGATCATGGTGTTGTGTTATCAAAGGTAAATTAGCGTGCCGAAGGAAGATGCGATCCTTGTAGAAGGAACCGTTCTTGAGACCCTTCCCAATGCTATGTTCAGGGTGGAACTGGCGAACGGACATAAGGTACTGGCACACATCTCTGGTAAGATGCGCATGCATTACATAAAAATTCTGGCAGGGGATAAGGTTACTGTAGAGCTGTCACCTTATGATCTGACAAAGGGAAGAATAGTATACAGAAGCTAATGTGGGTGTATTGTGAGGAGGAGATATGAAAGTTCAGGCATCTGTGAAAAAACGATGTGTTAAGTGCAAGATAATAAGAAGAAGAGGTGTAGTAAGAGTGATCTGTAAAAATCCAAAACATAAACAGAGACAGGGATAGGAGGTATTTATGGCGCGTATAGCGGGTTTAGACCTTCCCAAGAATAAAAATATCTGGATTGCTCTTACCTATATCTATGGTATAGGTAAATCTTCGTCTTCTGCAATCCTGGAGGAAGCAGGTATAGGATTCAACAGGAAAGTTGGAGAGTTAAAAGAAGACGAACTTGCAATTATCAGGAGGATAATCGAGGGTAAGTACAAGGTTGGCGGAGATTTAAAGAAAGAAGAAAAAACAAATATTAAGCGGCTCATGGATACAAGCAGCTACAGGGGATTGAGGCACAAGAAAGGATTACCTGTGAGGGGCCAGAGGACACATACGAATGCCAGAACGAGAAAAGGACCGAGAAGACAGACCGTCGGCGGTCTTAAGAAGAAAGAACTGAAGAAATAGGAGGTAAAGTTTGGCTACACCAAGGAAAACAAAGAAAAAGATAAAAAGGACTGTCAGCTCGGGGATTGTTCATATACAATCCACGTTTAACAACACCATAGTGACGATCACCGATAATGACGGCAATGTAATTATATGGTCTAGTGCGGGTATCAAGGGATTTAAAGGCTCCAAGAAAGGTACGCCCTTTGCAGCGCAGCTTGCTGCGGAAGATGCAGCAAGAAAAGCGATGGATCTTGGAATGAAAAGTATTATTATATATGTCAAAGGCCCGGGTGCGGGAAGGGAATCCGCTATAAGGGCTATACAGGGTACGGGCATAAAAATACTGGCAATAAAGGATGTCACGCCAATACCACACAACGGATGCAGGCCGCCTAAAAAGAGAAGAGTTTAATCAAAGGAGGAAAAATTGTCACGATACATAGAGCCATCATGTAAAATTTGCAGGAGAGAAGGTATTAAACTTTTTCTGAAGGGTAGCAGGTGCTACGGCGAAAAATGTGCTATAGAACGCAGGAATTATCCGCCGGGTTCGCATGGACACAACAAGAATAAGCTTACCGAGTACGGGGTCCAGCTGAGGGAAAAACAAAAATTAAGACGTATGTACGGGCTTACAGAGAGACAATTTGAAAGGATATTCGTTGACGCCGCACAGCGAAAAGGCAAAACAGGTGATACACTCCTGTCCTTTCTGGAAAGAAGGCTTGATAATGTTGTGTATAGTCTCGGTTTTGCTACATCCAGGAGCGGTGCAAGGCAGCTTGTAAATCACGGGATCATACTTGTAAACGGCAAGAAGGTTGATATCCCGTCGTTCCTTGTAAAGGTAGGCAATGTTATCGAGCTTAAAGAGAGTGGGAAAGGTAATGTCCATGTCCAGTCTTCATTTAGTGTCAAAGAGAAAACAGGCATACCCAAATGGCTGGAACTTGAGCCGGCTGCAATGAGGGGAACTGTTAAAGCGCTGCCCGAAAAGTCGGATATAAGCCTTCCTGTACAGGAACAGCTTGTTGTAGAATTGTATTCCAAATAACGGTTTTAAAAAATTGGAGGAATAAATGATTCACAGAAATTTACAACCAATTGTAAAGCCCAAAAGAGTAGTCATAGATAGTAATACTCTTACAGATACCTACGGTAAGTTTACAATTGAGCCTCTTGAAAGAGGATATGGTACCACCATTGGGAATGCGCTGAGAAGGTTGCTGCTTTCTTCCATAGAGGGTGCGGCGATCGCATCGGTAAAGATAGAAGGCGTAACAAACGAATTTTCTACCATACCCGGAGTAGATGAAGATGTCATGGAGATTATTCTCAATCTGAAATCTATAAGACTTAAACTACTTGATGTAAGAGAGAGAGAGATAAAGATCAGGGCAAAGGGCGAGATGGAGGTTACAGGAAAGGATATTATTATTGATGATAAGGTTGTCATCCTCACCCCTGACATAAAGATTGCAACGCTCCGCAAAGATGCGGTGTTGAATGCAGATATGGTGGTAAAAGTGGGCAGGGGTTATATACCATCGGAGGAGAACAAGGATGAGAACATGCCCATAGGGGTTATTCCCATAGATTCCATTTTCTCTCCTGTAAAGAGGGTAAATTTCCAGGTCCGTAACTCCAGGGTCGGAAGGATCATAGATTATGATAAGCTTATCATGGAGATATGGACGGACGGAAGTATAGAGCCCAGAAAGGCCCTTATAACGGCTGCGGGCATATTGTCCGAACAATTGGCATT
>JAJYJX010000014.1 GCA_021789095.1 bacterium | reverse complement strand
GATCTTATTGCCTCAATTGCGCCGGCAGCACCCAGTAAATGGCCTGTTGCACCTTTTGTGGAACTTACGGACAGCTTATAGGCATGCCCGCCAAAAACTTTCTTAATTGCTAACGTTTCGATCTGATCGTTGTACTTTGTCGATGTGCCGTGCGCGTTTATATAATCGATCGTATCCGGAGCAATGCCTGCATCCTCAATCGCCTTCTGCATACACTGGACAGCACCCTTCCCGTCAGGAGACGGCGCTGTTATGTGATAGGCGTCCCCGCTCGCACCATATCCTATAATCTCGGCATACACTCTTGCCCCCCTTGCCTTTGCATGTTCATATGATTCGAGTATAAGCACGCCTGCACCCTCTCCCATAACAAACCCGTCCCTTTCAAGATCGAACGGCCTGGACGCTGTCCCGGGATCTTCGTTATGGGTTGATAAAGCCTTCATGTTTGTGAAACCCGACAACGCAAGAGGCGTTATGGTTGATTCCGAACCGCCTGCAATAATAATATCTGCAAGTCCGTGCTGGATATACCTGTACGCCTCACCTATCGCATGTGCACCGGAGGAGCATGCCGTTGTAATGCAGAGGTTCGGACCCATTGCGCCAAACCTGATTGCAACGTAACCGGATGCCATATTCCCTATGGTCATTGGTATAAAGAAAGGGGAAATCCTGCGGCTGCCCCCCTTTAAAAGCGCTTCATGATAGTACTCTATGCTCTCCAGCCCGCCCATACCGCTGCCTATAATAACACCCGTTTTCTCCTTGTTAATATGCTGTTCTGACAATCCGCTGTCGCTGTATGCCATCGATGCAGATGCCATTGCATACTGGATAAACAGCGCCATTTTCTTGATCTCCCTCTTTTCAATAAAGGCTTCAGGGTTAAAACCCTTTACCTCGCCTGCTATCTTTACCTCATAAGGAGACGGATCAAAATGCGTGACGAGATCGATGCCGCATGCACCCTTTAACAGACCTGACCACGTTTCTTCCACATTATTTGCAATGGGGTTGACAGTGCCAAGTCCTGTAATTACAACCCTTCTTTTACTCATTCACACCCTGTGATTTGAGATATGCTATAGCGTCACCTACAGTCTTTATCTTCTCTGCGTCCTCATCGGGTATTGTTATGCCGAAGTCTTCCTCCATCTGCATGATCATCTCAACTATATCCAGAGAATCTGCACCAAGGTCTTCTATAAATTTAGAATTTGGCTGGACCTGATCCACATCAAGCTTTAACCTGTCGGCTATAATCTCTCTAACCTTTTTTTCGAGTGACATACATGTTCCTCCTTTATTTAAATTGACTTATGATTACTATTACACATAAACTGTCTCTCTCCCTTTATCCCTGCCTTAATACATGCCTCCGTTGACATCCAGCACGGCACCATTCATATAACCGGCATCATCTGAAAGCAAAAAACACACCACATTTGCAACATCCGCGGGTGTGCCGTATCTTGTCTGTGGTATGGATGCCAGTATGCGTGATTTGGCATTCTCAGGTATACCAGAAACCATGTCTGTTTCAATATAACCGGGCGCTACCACATTTATCAGTATATTTCTGCTGCCCATTTCCCTTGCAACAGATTTTGAAAACCCTATGATGCCTGCTTTTGCAGCAGCATAATTGGCCTGCCCTGCATTGCCGTACAGCCCTATAACAGAGGATATGTTAACGATTCTGCCGTATCTTTGCTTCAGCATAAGTTTCAAGGCAGCCCTTGTGCAATAAAACACTCCGTTAAGATCTGTACTTATTACCTTTATCCACTGTTCGTCTTTCATTCTCAGAACAAGGCCGTCGCTTGTAATGCCGGCATTGTTAACAAGGAAGTCGAGCCGTCCGAAACTCTTTTCTATGTATTCCGCAGCTGACCGGACATCATCCGGATCTGACACGTCGCATTTCAGGGCATACAGCTTTTTCCCTTTTGATTCCGCATCCCTGCACAAGGATTCAGCCTCTGTTCTGGACTTATTGTAAGCGGTAACAACGAAAGCATTGCCGTATAATAGCTTCTCTACCACTGCCCGGCCTATCCCCCTTGCGCCGCCTGTTACAAAAGCTATCTTGTCTGAAAAATCATAGGCCATATTTACTGTATAAGGATATTGATCTGTTCTAGTGTTGCGGGATCATGAACATTGAAAAGCCTCACCGAGCTGTTAATTCTCTTCACCAGACCCGTAAGTACCTTGCCCGGGCCTATTTCTATAAAAGTATCAACACCATTTTTAATGGCAAAAATTATTGAATCAACCCATCGTACGGGGCTTACCAGCTGCTTTAACAGCAGCGGTACAATGTCATTGCCGGATGTATGCGCCTGCGCATCAACGTTGAACACTACGGGGCATGTCATATTGTTCAATACGATATTTTTCAGGACATCCCTCATCCCGGAAACAGCAGGCTCCATGAGGCTTGAATGGAAAGGAGCACTCACCTCCAGTTTCTTGGCAATCCTCGCGCCGTTTGCACGCAGCAGGTCCATTGCATATTCAACCGCATTCGTATGCCCTGAAATAACTATCTGCTCGGGACTATTGTAATTCGCTATCTCAACAACAGAGCCTGTTTCTCCCTGTGCACGCATGAGCAGATCCTTTATGACCGGCTCGTCAAGCCCTATTACAGCTGCCATTGTCCCTTCGCCGGGCTTAACGGCAGCCTGCATGGCTTCCCCCCTTTTCCTCACTGCGTACACCGCGTCCTCAAAACCCACAACGGAAGCTGCGGCAAGTGCGCTGTATTCGCCAACGCTGTGTCCCATGCACATCGACGGTTCTATCCTGCTGACAGAGCGTATGAGCTTATAAATTGCAACGCTCATGGTGAGTATTGCAGGCTGTGCATTGTACGTCAGCGTCAATTCCTCCTTGGGGCCCTCAAACATGAGTTTTGTCAATCCAATGCCGAGCCTCTCGTCTGCCCTTTTGTAGTACTCCCTAACTATGTCATGCTTTTCGTAGAGCTCTTTACCCATGCCCACATACTGGGAGCCCTGTCCTGGAAACATAAAAGCTATCTTCATGATACTATTCTATACCTTCGCGGACTTTTTCTTCTTCAACATCTGTCAGCCCGGGGTTCTTATTCAATTCTTCTATTATCGCATCGGTGAGCTTTGTTTCGTAGAACCTCTTTGATAACTTTATTGCATTCAGAATAGCCCTGTCGTCCGATCTTCCGTGGGTTATTATGGCAAGCCCGTTAATGCCTATAAGCGGTGCTCCGCCGTACTCCGCGTAATCAACACGTTTTTTAAGCCTGTTGAAAGCACCCCTTGAGAACAGGTACCCGAGCATGCTGATTGGCGAAGCTTTGAAACTGTCTTTCAGCATTCCTGTTATCATTTCCGCAATACCTTCGCTGGCCTTCAACACGGCATTGCCGACAAAGCCGTCTGCAACTATAACATCAACATCACCCATGTATATGTCCTTGCCTTCCACGTAGCCCCTGTAATTAAGGTAGCTTTTTTTCAGCAGTTCATTGGTAAGGAATGTAAGCTCGTTGCCCTTGCCTTCTTCTTCACCGTTGCTCAGGAGCCCGATCGAAGGGTTCGGAATATTAAAAAGCTTCTTTGCATAAACGCACCCCATGACAGCGAATTGGAGGAGGTAATGGGGTTTGCAGTCGACATTGGCGCCCATATCAATAAATACCGTATAACCGCGGTAGTTTGGCAGTACGCCCACTATTGCCGGCCTGTAAACGCCGGGAAGCTTGTGCAGCACGAACATGGAAAGCGCCATCATTGCCCCTGAGTTGCCTGCACTGACGACTGCATCTGCCCTGCCTTTCTTTACCAGGTCTATAGCAATGCGCATGGACGAATCCTTCTTCTTGCGCATGGCGGCTGCCGGTGACTCATCCATCGCAATGACCTCTTTTGCATCAACGATCTCTATCCTGCTGTCTGTATTGCTTATCCTTTGCTTGTCTCCGACAAGGATCATGCCAATGCCGTGCCTTACCGCCTCATTTGCTGCTTTTATCTCCATGTCTGGACAGCGGTCGCTTCCAAAAGCATCAAGTGCCACTTTCATTGGATTTATATTTCTTTAATCTCCACTATTTCTTTGCCGTTATAATAACCGCACGTCGGGCATACATTATGCGGTTTCATAAGCTGGTGGCATCTCGGACATGCAACAAGTGCCGGAGCTGTCAACTTGTAGGCTGACCTTCTCTTGTTCGTCCTTGATTTTGAATGTTTTCTCTTAGGCTGTGCCATGCTAACTCCTTTATAAATTATTTTTAATCTTTCTTAATTGTCTGCTGAGCGCGCTATCCTCTTCATGCTGCCTGCATTTATGGTCCGCGTTTTCATTAAGATTAATGCCGCAGTAAGGGCAAAGCCCCCTGCAGTCATGTCTGCACAGGGGATACATGGGTAAGCTAAGCATAATCTGTTCAAAAACAACAGCATCAGGATCAAACTCGTCGTTTAAATAAACCTCGGTATCGAGCTCGGCCATGCTTACTGCGTGCCTCGTCGTGAGCGATGCGTCATAAGGCTCGAGCGTCACACTGAAATGCCTGTTTATGAGGTTGCGGAACGACTCAAGACATTTTACACACCGCAATACCACATCCGCATGCAGTTCGCCTTCGATAACAACCGCCTTATCGTGATGCAGGTGAATATCAATCGTTGCCGTCATTTCTTCGTTCAGGAATTCTATATCAATATCAGCATCACCGAGCATGTTCATGAACCATTCGCTGTCCTTCCTGATATTGACCCTTCCCCCTTCTTTTGGAATGTCCCTAATATTCATAAAACACCCAACCCGTTACTGTTATTTTGATTTTTTACCCCATTCAGTTTGAAGATGGCGGATAAAAGCATTTCCTTAACGAAGTTTAATATCATCTTCTTATTGAATACCTCTTTTGTATTGTCAAGCATAAGTATAAGTAACGGCAAAATTTATCATGTTACCCGTTCTACAAACAGGATGTCCGACAATAAAAAAATGGCGTTCCTGTTATTCTGAACACATGTGTTTCACGCAGGGTAAATCCCGTGAAGAATCTAACTCTTTAATGAGTTACAATGCGGTGCGGTGTTTCAATCCCGCTATTCTTGGATCAAGTCCCCGGGCCATCCGCGCTGCTCCCTGTCTGCCTATATGGCATAATTCCTGTACTGTATCCATGGAAAGATGTTGTCCCTTGATTCGATACCTTCAAGGAACCTGTGATCGATGCGGTTGTTCTTTATCTGTTCATAAAGGTACGTGAACCGTGCGATATGGGAGATGAAACGCTTTTTGGCATACTCTACCATTGTACCGGAGTTCATGATAAACGGCCAGTCACTTGACTGCGCAAGCAGCAGTTCTCTCAATGCCTGATCGATTGCCCTCTGCTGCTTCCTTGATACGGGTGACAGGTGCATAAGCTCATCCATCCTGTCCTGTGCTATGTGAACATGCTTGTATATCCAGTCATTTGTCCCGTTCAGCCATACCTCGTGATAGCCCTTGTCTCCCCAGCTTGACTGAGAAGGCTGGGCAATCTGATTTTCAGGATACTCCTTAAGATACATGCCCGGGGTTATTGTTTTAACTGATCCGTTGATCTCATGGATTTTTCTGAATACATGCTCAATGAATTCGGGACCCTCAAACCACCAGTGCCCGAACAGCTCTGCATCGTAAGCGGCAACTATGAGTGGCTTGCGGTCCATGATACCGCTGAGGTATTCAATATGCTTTTCGCGGTTAAACACAAAGTTGCCGGCATGGGCCTGGACTTTGTTCCTGGCCCATTGCGGCACATACGGTTGTTTCTGGTCTGTTTGTCCGGTGATCCTGTAGTACTTTATGCCAAGATTTGAGCGTGAGCCGTCACTGTGCAGGTAAGGTTTTACGTATTCAAAACCGAGATCATACCCGACGTCCCTGTAGAATTCCCTGTAATCATAATCGCCGGGGTAACCTTCTTTTGCACTCCATACCTGTTTTGCGGACTGCATGTCCCTGCCAAAGAAATTTACGCCTTCTTCAGAACAAATCGGTGCATAAACGCCGTACACCGGCCTTACAGATGCATTCAGCAAGCCATGCGCATCAAGGAACGTATATTTTATGCCGTACCTGTTTAAAATCCTGTCGATACCTTCGGTGTAGGCATTCTCCGGAAGCCATATGCCTTCAGGGCTTGTTCCAAGGTGATTCCTGTAGGTATCAACGCCTGTATGGATCTGCACATCCTGCCATTTCTCGTCTATAAGCAGCGGAAGGTATGCATGGGTTGCCGCAGACGTTACAATCTCTATCATACCGGCATCCATAAATTCCTTAAACCCGGTTATGATATTGCCCCTGTACCTGTTTTTAAACATGTCCATGTAATGTTTAAAACGGTCGTCGTACATCCTTGATAATGGATTTATTGCAGGATCATCGTGTGTGCGCTGTATCTCCTTTTCGCTCAGCTCTATAAGTTTCTGCAGGTGCCTGCCGTACCTTTTCATAAGCAGGTCATCGCTGAGCATCTCAAGCAGTGTAGGGGTCAGGCTGAGTGTTATATGGAAATCGACCCTGTCGCTGACCAGCCGTGTGAAAACATCGAGCAGCGGAATGTATGTTTCTGTTATAGCCTCGTAAAGCCAGTCCTCTTCAAGAAAATCGTTGAACTCCGGGTGCCTTACATATGGCAGGTGGGAGTGCAAAACAATTGCCAGATAGCCTTTCATCGCTTTCTGGATGTTATATCTTCTCTGATGTATGGATTAGACTTTTCAAAGGCTTCATATGATTCCGTAAAAGGGGTTGTATGCGAAAAACCATGCATGGCTTCTTCATATCCTGTATGCGACGGCCATGCCCGCGGGGTCCTTACAGTATTTGATACCGCAACAACCTTGAATTCCCCGTCAGCCCTTATAAAGCCAATCTCGCTTCTCGCTGTTTCCCCTGGCTCCGGTAAGTTGATGTACCAGTTGTTTGCATCACCGATACTGATACTGGCATACAGCTGGTTGTCCTTCCTGTAAACCCTCAGTATCAAATCCTTTTTGCCGAGCTGCGACCTGTCAATCTCCCAGTAGGCGAATATCCACCATGGGTCCCTTGGCATCAAAACAAGCTTCGTTATCCCGCTGTAAGCCGGAAGAATTTCTTCATAACGCGGCCCAAGCGCAGCATGCCTGCCGGCTGCCGGAGGGTGATGGATTTTGCCCGAAGGCTGTTTCCTTTTCTTCAATGTTGCAGATATGGCCCTTGACCTTGTGGATGCAACAATGGCTTTAACGAGTTGCTGTTTTGTCATTGTCCTCTTAAGGCTGACGTGCAGTTGTTTTGCGAGTTTTCTCAGTTCTATTATAGATAATGCTTTTAGGTCTTTCCCCTTCATATTGATATTATATTACCGTTGTATTTTATGTCAATCACATGTAGCAGAGGCAACTTATGAATCACGGCTACTTCTGTTTTTCAAAGGCTTTTACAAATGCTTCCACGTATGCTGGATCGAACTGCGTGCCCGAAAATTTTTTCAGTTCTGCAAGTGCAAACTCTGGTGTCAGGGCTTTCCTGTAAGGCCTGTCCGTTGTCATTGCATCATAGGTGTCTGCTATGGAGATTATCCGTGCAACCAAAGGCAATGACTGCCCTGAAAGCCCATCAGGATAACCTCTGCCGTTGTACCACTCGTGGTGATAAAGTATGCCTGGAATGATATTCTTGATCTGCGGAATCTTTCCGAGTATGTCGGCACCTATGGACGGATGTTCCTTCATCTTTTCAAACTCCGCATCATCAAGGATTGCAGGCTTTCTCAGTATGCTATCATCAATGCCTATTTTGCCTACATCGTGAAGCAGTGCTGCCATCTTCAACCTGTCCCTTTCATCCCCTTCAATGCCCATCTGGTCTGCGATCATAAGCGAATACTTCACAACGCGCTTGGTATGTCCCCCTGTGTACGGGTCTCTTTTCTCAATAGCCTCTGCAAGAGATTCAACGACCTCGAGAAATGTTCTTTTCAGTTCTTCATGAAGGGATGCATTCTCAAGTGCAATGGCGACCTGATCAGCCAGCGATGTCAGCAGTTCAAGATCGCGCTTTGTAAACAGTCCATCACTTTTGTTGATGGCCTGTATTACGCCAATCACCTCTCCCTTTGACAGCACCGGCACACAGAGAATGTTTTTCGTCACAAACCCTGTTTTCTGATCGGCCTTTTTGAAAAACCTCTCATCCTTTGATGTATCATTAACAACAAGGGGCTTTTTCTGCTGTGCAACCCAGCCAGCTATGCCCTGACCGAACTTCAGGCGCATCTCCTTTAATACCTTCTCGCTGTCACCGAGTGCAACTTCAAAGAACAGCTCCTGTTTTTCCTTGTCTACCAGCAGGAGCGACCCTACATCCGCATGTACAAGTGAAACAATTGCCTTTATTGCATTCGTGACAATAGCCTTTGTGTCAAGGTTGGAATTAAGCAGCATTGACAGCTCATACAGCCTCGTCTGCATATTAATAAACCTCTGCTGCTCAAGCTCGTCTATAAGATACTTCATGAATACGGATATATGCGGGGACAACTGCAAAAGCCTTTTCATATCCTGCCTGTTGAACATGCCCTTTTTCTTATTCAAGACTTCTATAACCCCTATAACATCGTTACCGTACTTTATGGGGCATGCCATTATATCGGTTGTCGCAAATCCCTTGCCCGAACTGACCTCCCCCATCCATACCGGATCCTTTGACGCATCCTTTGCAAGGTATCCTGCTCCTGTATCCGCTACCTTCCCGACAATCCCTTTTCCTTTTTCAAGTTTTTTGCCTACAAGACTTTCATCCCCTCCTTTGACAGCGGTAAAAACAGGAGAGCCGGTTTCTCTGTCTATAACAAACAAACTGCCTGCATCACATGCGAGTTCTCCCGTTATGAGACCGAGAAGCTCGTTATACAGTTTATTTATAATACCTGTGTTGATCCTCTGTCTGGGCAAATCGCCGTATATCGACAGCAACTTTTTCAGGAATATAAGCTCTTTTGCCCTGCTCTTGGACTGTTGTACAGTCATTTATGGCCTTTTTTGTCCTGTGAAAACAAATGCCTGACCGTATCCTCAGCCCTTTCATCTATTGTCTTAAATACCCTTGATTTTACAGACTCGTATTTATCGACAATATCCTGAAAATCATCTTTTTTAAGCTTCATCAACCTGCTCTGTTTCAGAGTCTTTACAGTCGCGGTCCTGGGTTTGCCTGTGAACAAGGCGACCTCTCCAAAAATGTCGCCTTCCCCGAGCTGCGCCAGTACGACCTCTTTGCCCTTGCTGTCCTTTGTACTTACCCGCAGCAGCCCGTCCTTGACCACATACATGGCATCGCCGGGATCTCCTTCTTTTATTATAACCTTGTCCGGCTCAACGACCATAAGCTCAAACCTGTTTATGATATCCGACCTTTCACTGTAGTTAAGGCTGCTGAAAACCGGTGTAAGTGCAATTATGTTGTCAAGGATCCTTTTCTTGTAGAATTCAACCAGGACCTTTGACACATTCGGGTGTTTCTGTGCAACATCCTCCATGTCCTGTTTTTTGAATTCGTAAAGATCCACTGAACTTGCAGATACGACAGTGGCCTGCCGTCTGCCGCCTGTAAAAAACCCGAATTCCCCGAAGAAATCACCGTCCGAAAGCGTATCAAGCATGACATCTTTGCCGCCCTTGTCTTTTTTGGAAACACTTACTATGCCGGATATGATAAAATAAATAGAATCGCCTTTACTGCCCTCCTTTATTATTGTTGAATCCTGGGGGAACGTAAGGTTTTTTGCGATCTTGAGTATAGCGTTCAATTCCTGCTCCTCTATCTCCGAGAAAATGGGTATCTTTTTGACACCCCCCCCAACAGGCTTGCTTTCCCCCCTTGAAAGCCTTTTCAGCAGTTTGTTTCTTTCTTCTTCTGCCTCTTTGTTTGCAGGATCGACCGATACTACACGTTCCAGAGCTGATAGTGCTGCCTGTAAATCATTCTGCTGCAGGAACTTCTTGTATGCCGTCATGAAGTTTTTTGCGGCCTTCTGAGCTTCATTTGTGTTTGAATAGCATTCTGCAAGAGAACTCCAGACCCACGGGTCATTCGTTTCTATTACGGAAAGTTTGACCAGCTCTTCTATGGCCTTTTCATAGCTGCCATCTATAAGGTAATGCTCTGCATCTTTTTTGATCTTGTTTCTGTCAAGCATACTGATAATCCCCTCTATGTACTATAACCCTGCAATACATCTTTACCCTGAAAATTGCAACAGCAATGAAATCTATCCTGTTTAGCGTTTTACAGGGCCAAAGTATTGCTGCGAAGATTTAATTTGCAAAAACTTTAAATCTATTTTATAAATAAAGATATATGAAATCACGAAGAAACACCCGCAGGAACAAAAGGGTAAAAACCAAAATCAGGGTACACTGTAAAACTGAGGGCATATTCTTCTCCGACTTTACAAGGGATATATGCGTTGACGGTGTAGGGGTTGAATCAACCGTTGCAATCATGAAAGGTACTATTGTGGATCTTCATCTTCACATCCCGGGTGAAACCGAACCCATTATCACCAAGGGCAGGGTCATCTGGTCTAATACTATAATTCCACATGCCGACAGCAACTCAAACATAGCTATAGGCATAGAATTTGAAGAGCTCAGTGATATATACCGCGGCAAACTGCTTAATTTCATAGAAAATCAGGATATCAAGCAGGTCTGAGCCAAAAACTTTTTGAGTTTATCATCAGCAAGAAAGAAAATGACCAGGATAACCGTAAGCCGGATTCTGTTCTTTATGGCTATTTATCTGGGACCGGCATTGCTGACAGCCTCAAGCAGCCGACCCGCAGGCATTGGACGGGCAATCCTCAGCCGCCTGCTTATTCGGCCTTGCTTCGGATGGGGTTTACATAGCTGCCACGCTCACGCATGGCACTGGTAAGCTCTTACCTCACCGTTTCACCCTTATGGCGCCAAAGGCGCCACGGTTTACTTTCTGTTGCACTTTCCTTGTGGCGCGATTTGCGCCACAGTCGCCGTTAGCGACCATCCTGCCCTTTGAAGTCCGGACTTTCCTCCCTGCAGTACCCGCGAAGGCAAGCAGAGCAGCCATCCATTATCCTGATCATGCTTATTTTAACCTATAATGAAAAAGAGTCAACAGGGGATTCATTATCGCGTTCTAATAATGTTTTGACGCTTTCTCTGAAAAGAGTATGAGGATGAAGAATGGCAACATGTATGCGGTTTTTGTCAGCCATTATGAAAGAACTATCATACAATCATGGTCTGTGCAATAAAGAGAATTGGCGAAATGAGCAAACATAAGAGTTTAAGGGTTCAAGAGTTAAGGGGTAAAGAAAAAAACTTTTCACCCCGTCTGACGGGCAAGCATGGACACGACCCTGTCCAGTATCACGTCTGCAAGTACGGACTTTTGCATCAGGGGGAGTTCTTCGATGGTCCCGTCTTTATAGAGAATCAAGGCCTTGTTCGTATCGACGCCGAAACCGCTGCCCTTTTCAGTCACGTTGTTCGCGACAATCATATCCATGTTCTTCTGCTTCAGCTTCTCCCTCGCATACTGTTCCACGTTCTCCGTTTCAGCGGCAAACCCGATGATCAGTCTTCCCCCTTTGTCCTTTGCTATATGTGACAGGATATCCGTAGTCCGTTCAAGGCGCATATCAAGGTATTCCGCAGTCTTTTTTATCTTCTGGGGGCTTGTCTTTGACGGTGTGAAATCGGACACCGCACTTGCCATGATAATTGCGTCCATGTTCTTGAACATGCCGCTAACATGCTCAAGCATCTGCCTTGCCGATTCAACCTCTATGAAGTCAACGCCGTAAGGCGGCTTTATGTTCACCTTGCCCGAAATAAGTGTAACATGCGCACCCCTCATCCATGCGGACATTGCGATTGCATAGCCCATTTTGCCGGACGACGGATTGGATATAAATCTTACCGGATCAAGATGTTCCCTTGTCGGGCCTGCTGTCACAAGAATGTTCTTGCCCGCGAGGTCCTTCTTTGAGAGCAAACGCACTATCTCCTCAAGGATCTGTTCCGGCTCTGCAAGCCTGCCCTTGCCCTCGTAGCCGCACGCGAGCCAGCCTTCGCCCGGCTCAATGAAATGATATCCATACTGTTTGAGTTTATCCATGTTATCCTGGACAATCCTGTTCCCATACATGTGTACGTTCATTGATGGTGCAATAAGAATAGGCTTTGTTATGGCAAGCATCATCGTTGTAAGCATATCATCCGCTATGCCGTGTGCAACCTTCCCGATAAAATTTGCCGTGGCAGGTGCGATAACCGCAATGTCTGCATTATCCGGTATGGATATATGTTTTATCTCGGCGCCGGATGCAAGATCAAATGTGTCTGTAAGTACCGGGTTGCCAGAAAGGGTCTGGAAAGAAAGCCTTCCTACAAACCGCTCTGCATGAGCCGTCATGACAACGTTCACAACGGCGTTTTCCTTTACCAGCAGCCTGACAAGCTCCAGCGCCTTGTACGCTGCTATGCCCCCTGTCACTCCGACAAGTATGTTTTTGTTTTCAACCTTCATCCCTGTAAACACCCGTTATAAACGGATTATAAACCTTCTCATGTCCCACGGTCGTCTCCTCACCATGTCCTGACAGTATCCTGGTATCATCGGGCAGACTGAGGATGCGGTTCCTTATGCTCATCAGCAGCGTTTCGTAATCGCCGCCGGGAAGATCCGTCCTGCCTACGGATTCATAAAAAATAAGATCACCTACAATGGCTATGCCCTCGGACCTGCTGTGCAGTATTATACTGCCCGGAGAATGGCCAGGCGTATGATGTACATCAAAACTGAAGGCACCGATATTTATATGATCCCCCTCTTCAAGGTAACTATCTATATGCGGAGGCTTGACAGGCGGGAAACCAAACATGATGGATTGCTCCGCAACATGCTCGATAAAAGGCAGCTCTGCCCTGTGGAGGAGCACAGGCGCTTTTATAGCAGTGCTGACATAATCCGCATCTTTGATATGATCAAAATGTCCGTGTGTTATAATAATGCTCCTTATGTTTATAGTATTCTTTTTTATTATGTTTATCAACTTTTTACCTTCATCACCCGGGTCTACCAGTATACCTTCACCGGTGTCGCTGTCCCACACGATATAGCTGTTGACCCATAGAGGCCCTACAACAATAGATTTTATATTAAGCATGTTCCAACATACCCAGAACCATCGATATATACTGTTCTGTCTCTGCGTGCTGCCTGCCTTCCGCATAGATCCTCATAACCTGCTCTGTCCCTGATAATCTTAACAGGATCCATGACCCGCCTTCAAGCATAAGCTTTACCCCGTCGGTTTTATCGAGGCTGAGCGGCTTGAATCTGTCAATAAGCTTTGAGGGGCTGTTCATAAGTTCATTCGCCCTTGCAAGGCTTTGCCCGTCAAGATTAACGTCTCTTCGATCAGCGTACAGAGTACCGACCATCTTATATATATCTTCCAGCAGAAAGCCGACTGATTTATTAGTCCTTGCAACTGCTTCAAGTACAAGTAGTCCCGCAATGATCCCGTCTTTTTCCGGTACATGTCCTATGATGGAAAGTCCGCCGCTTTCCTCCCCGCCAAACACTATCTTTCCCTCTGTAAGAAGCTTACCGATATACTTGAATCCAACAGGCGTTTCATAAACCTCCCTTTTATGCTGGCGCGCTATCCTGTCCATAAGGTGTGTCGTTGCAATGGACCTGCCGAGTCCGCCATCAAAATCCCTTGTTGTAAGTACATACTCGGACAAAACAGCAAGCACATAATCGGGTATTATAAACCTGCCTTTCCTGTCTACAATACCGAACCTGTCCGCGTCACCATCTGTCGCCATGCCGATTGAGATGGTTTCATCTTTTGCCATAAGCTCTCTCAATTCGGAAAGATTGATTTCATTTGGATCCGGAGCAGCGCCTCCGAAGTACGGATCCCTTGATTCATGCAGGCACACATGCTTTATACCGTGTATCTCGCATATAGATTTAAGGTAGCCCCTCCCGGCACCATAAAGCGGATCTATAGCTACTTTAAGATTGGCCTTTGCAATCGCCTTAAAATCTATCCTGTCATTGAGGTCATCAATATATTCAGGCATTGGGTCTGTAATCTCTGTTTTGCCCTGCTTTTCTTCTGCCTGCTTAAACAGGCTGGCTTCATCCAGGTACTGGTTAGCAAGAGATTCTATTTCCTTTGTTTCCTCGGGCATTGCAGGTCCCCCCCAGGAAGGGGTAAACTTTATGCCCGTGTATGTCGGCGGATTATGACTGGCAGTAATATTTACTGCACCATCAAGACCGTGCTTTATAACGTAAAAGGATATAACAGGCGTGGGCGTGTCCCTGTCTGTCAGCAGTACATCTATACCATGCGTATTAAGCACTTCGGCTGCCCTTTTTGCAAATACCTCGCCCATAAACCTGGGATCGTACCCAACCATCAGCATTGGAGGGCTGTTTTTCGCATATGCTTTTACATAATCAGCTATTGCATGGATTGTTGAATCGAGTGTCTTAAAGTTAAACGAATCCGCAATAATGCCTCTGAAGCCTGACGTTCCAAATTTAATTATTTTTTCCACTGTACGTTAAATTTTACCGGGTTAAGTTTTACTGGGATATGCTGATCTTATAGCCTTCCGTAGCCGCAAACGTCATGGCATTTGTTGCAATGCTCTGTAAACCGAGTGTTTTGGCTGCAGTAAGATTTACCGTAAGTTCAAGTCCCTTGGGGGGTGAGATTGGCAGCTGGGACGGTTTTGTACCGCCTATTACCTGATTTATAATACTGCAGCCCTGGTTGCCTATGTTTGCATAGTTCGGTGCGAGTGAAACAAGCGCACCTCTGTCAACCATCACCTTTGACGATGCAAGAAACGGTATTTTCCTGTCGTTCGTATAATTAAGGATTGTTGCAAATGCCTGCATGACCGTTATATCGGACAGCATCCAGTAGGCATCAATGCCTTCAGCGAACGCCCTTAATGCCCTTGTAACGTCATTGGGTGTATCCACCTTTGCAGCTATGAGCCTGAACCCGAGCTGGCTGGATATCGTCATTCCTTCCCGTACCTCATTTGACGTATTCTTGGGATTGTATATCACACCAACCTTTGTTACAGCAGGAACAAGCGCCTTCAACGCGCGAAGCTGTGTTTGAACAGGGATGTTAAGGGATATGCCCGTCATATTGTCCACATCATTCAGCCCCACTTTCTCAGGGCTTTGGACCATTATGAATACGATCGGGATTGATTTATCTATATACAGCTTTGCTATCTGTGCTGCAGGGGCACCTACAGCAAGCACGGCTGAGGGTTTGCTATTGTTGATCTGTGCTGCAATCTCCTGTCCGCGCGCCTGGTTCTCCTCCATATCGTATTCCTTTGTTTTTATGGCGCTGCAGTTAATGGTAAACCCGGTTATAGCTTCGTTGTATGGTGCAAGATTACGTGTTTTAATAATTGCAACATCTACTGCCCATGCGGACGAAACAAAAACAAATGTTGTTATGACAGCAATAACTTTATAAAATAATTTATGTCTTATCAACATTGTTTAACACATATATAATTATAATTTATTTTTGTCAAACGAAGGCTTCGGCAGCATCCGCAAACATGTGCAAGATTTTATTAAGCCCGTTAAAGCGAATCTAACTGCGTAAAACATCACAGGCATGACGTTGAAAATTACACACCAAACAGCCAAACTTTCTCTCCTCCCCTGTCAAGCCATGTAAAAATCTAACCGAAACATGTATCATCTTGTCATACAGAAATCTAACCATGGTCTGGGGCAATAAGCTCTCCTTTCTTATTCCTGATATATACGTTTATACCAAAGATTTCAGTTATAGCATGAATAATCTGTTTCTCAATTTCTGATAGCTTTTCTGTGTTCTGCGGTGACTTCTGTGTGACCTTAGCGGGCTGAAATAAGATTGAGAGAATAAATAAACTCGCCTGTTGCACATTCCCCGGAATGGGACACAAGGTCTATTTCTACAAATCCGGGACTGTTTACATCCCAGTGGTCACATTTTACCGGAATATGATGTCTTAACAGTGTGCCGGGCTTGGTTCGTCCATACATCACGGCTGACGCCCCCACTCCCTTTGCTCCCTGTGTTACAAGCCATCGGTAGATGAGGAGCATGTCCTTTTTATATCTCTATTAAAGTGTCCATTCATTCTTCTCCATCGTTTCCTTTAAAGGATGAGCACCACACCCTTTTTTACCAAAATACTATATAAACAATATGATTATTTTCACTTGACTGAGGCCGCCGCCACTTTGCTCATTAAGACATAATCCTTAAAAGTAATCAACAAAATAAGAAAAATGGGTGACCCCTACGTCCCCCCTCTTTTTAACACGACGTTTGCCATGCTTTTGTAAAGAGAAATGATGTAACTTCCAGATGGCATATTTCCTATTATAGTTGCACACGTCGCACAATTCATCGAGGATCTTGCCCCTTGATGCCTTAGAAGCTGTAAAGTATCTATTATGAACCTTTTCTATGTACTTCATATTAAATGCTAACCCCATAACCTGCCTCCTTCATCAAAGGCAGGCTATAACATCCTTACTGGAAGCTGTACTTTTCGGTTAGATTTTTACATGGCAAGATGATACCCCCTATGGTTAGATTTTACATGACTCGATTCGCCGCCTTGACAAAAATAATAAGCTTATTATAAATAGGCTGTGAATTACGTACCCAGGCTTATTAAAAATATACATACCCTCCCGGGGCTAACAGAACAGGAAAGCCTTGTTTTGTCACTTATTGACGGCAAAACTTCAGCAAACGAAATAGCAAAAGTAACAGGTTTTGGTCTGGCTACTGTTAACAAGACCCTTGAGAAATTAAGCAAAATGGATGCAGTCGAAATCCAGCACAGAGAAACAGAACAGGCAAAATCGGGCGGACAATCCATAAAAGAGCTTTACATGTCTTATGAGAACGCAGATCTGTATACAATCCTCGGTGTTTCAGAAAATGCGAACGTGGAGCAGATTAAACAGGCATACTTTGAAAAGACAAAGATGTTCCATCCTGACAGCTACTATGCAAGATCAGTGCCTGCCGAGGATAAGCATTTTCTGGTAGATCTGTATAAAAAGGTTCAGCAGGCCTATGAAACGCTTAAAAACAAGGCCCCGAAGAAAGAACCTGAAACAGCAAAGCAATCTTCTTCAGCTAAATTTGAAACCACTGTTATAAAACCCCAGCAGCAAGCAAAGCAGGAACCGGCACACAGCGCCATGACTGACCAGATAAGAGAAAGGGTCAAAAAGGCGAGAACATACTACAAGATTGGTATGGAAGCGTTCATGAAGAGTAATTATGCAACTGCTTACCTGAACTTCAAACTTGCAAACTCGTACAACCCTTATGAGAAGGACTACATGGATAAATTGAAAGAAACAGAAAAATACATGAAGGTCGAAAGGCACCAGGAATTGTTAAAGAAGGCAGATATAAGCATAGAGTTAAATAAACCACAGGATGCAATAGATTTCCTGAAGTCCGCTTTAGAGATGGCTCATGAGAAAAAACATGTATACTACAAGCTTGCCCTGGTCATGCATGATTTTAACCAGTCATTGAAAGAAGCCAAGCAGTACTGTCAGGAAGCAATTGCGCTTGATCCTAAAAACCCTGACTATCATCTTCTTCTTGCCAAAATCTACCAAAAGGCCGGGCTTGTTAAAAGTTCTGTATTTGAATATGAACAGACCATGGCTTTAGGCGGAAAAACGGATGATATTAAAACCGAGATAAAACAACTGAAAAGCATGCTTAAGTAATCATGGGAAAAACAATAGGTATAGATCTCGGTACCACCAACAGTTGTGTGGCAACAACAATCGGCGGTAAGCCGTTCGTAATACCGTCATCAACAGGAAACAGGCTTATACCCAGTTATTTTGCCATTACCCAGGACGAAAAAACCCTTATTGGTGTCAGGGCAAAGAGACAGTCCATAACAAACCCCAAAAACACCATCTTTGCGGCAAAAAGGATCATCGGGAGGAGATACGACTCCAGAGAGGTTAAAATTGCCAAAGACAAGTTGCCGTATGAGGTGGTAGCAGGCCCCCATGGTGATGCAAGGGTCAAATGCGGGGGCAAGATTATGAGCATACCGGAGGTCAGCGCCGCCATACTGCTTGAAGCAAAAAAGGTTGCAGAAGGGTTTCTTGAAAACAGCATAGAGGGCGCGTGCATAACCGTGCCGGCCTATTTCAATGAAAACCAGAGGCAGGCCACAATAGATGCTGCGGAGATCGCAGGGCTTAAGGTCTTAAGGATCATAAACGAGCCGACAGCATCGGCGCTTGCATACGGACAGAAGAGAGGCAAGAAAAACGAACTCATAGCTATTTACGACCTCGGAGGTGGCACCTTCGACATCTCAATACTTGAACTCGGCGAAGGTGTATACGAGGTGCTGTCAACGGCCGGCAATACGTATCTCGGGGGAGAGGATATCGACAACAGGATTATTAATTCCGTTCTTGAAGACTTCAAGAAAACACACAACATAAACTTGAAAGATGACGTTATGGCCATGCAAAGACTAAAAGACGCTGTTGAAAGGGCGAAGATCGAACTGTCAACACAGACCGAAGCTACGATCTCCCTGCCCTTTTTAACGGAAACATCCCACGGTGCTATTCATTACAATACAGTCATAACGCGCAACAAGGTGGAGGACCTCATGATTGACCTGATAGATCAGACAATCCAGACATGCAAGAATGCACTTGAAGGAGCCGGGCTCAAGAAAGACGACATCGATGAAGTAATCCTTGTGGGAGGACAAACAAGGGCGCCGCTTGTAATAAAAAAGGTCGTGGAATTCTTCGGTAAACAGCCAAACAGGGGTATAAATCCTGATGAAGTTGTTGCGGAGGGAGCAGCTATACACGCCTATAACATTGGATCTCCTCTTCCATCCAATATTCTCGTTGACATTACTGCACTGTCACTTGGTATCCAGACAAAGGGCGGCGCATTCACGGAGATTATACCCCAGAACACACCGGTCCCTATAACAAAAACACGCAAATTTACGACAACGTATGACAACCAGGATGCCGTCAGGATATCGGTCTATCAGGGCAATGAAAAGATGGCAAATGACAATGAACTGCTCGGGGAGTTCGTTCTCGGAGGCATACGGCTTGCAAAGAAGGGTGAGCCAAACATCGAGGTCGGCTTTGACATGAACAGCGAAGGGATACTGAAAGTAACCGCAAAGGATGCAGACCTGGGAACAGAGCAAACCGTTACCCTGGAGGCAAAGAGCAGGTTAAGCGAAGAAGAAATACGGGAAATGAAAGATAAAATGTCATCGCTCGAGGTAGAGCTTAAAGAACAATGAGTCCGGAAGATATTGAAAAATTACTGGAAGACGGCCTGACACTCTACGGTTACGGCAAGACCGATGATGCGATCATCCTATGGCGTAAGGTGCTGGAGATTGATCCGGACAATCAGAAGGCCATTGACTATATTCAATCAGCCGGATACACGGGCGAACAGAAAGCTGCAGAAGTACACAGGGTAACCACAAAAGATGCTGAATTCATAAATATAAATTATATCAGGGACCTCTTGAAATCCCGCAGGTTCGAACTTGCTTACGAGTTTCTTGAACATCTTGTAGAAAAAGATTATTCATCAAACAGGCAGATCATGGCTTATATCTCCCTTGTAAAGGCCCAGCTCATCAAAATTTACAACGAAGAGCTCTATAACTTTAAAAAGGTGCCCAAACTGAACATAAAGGAGCAGGATATTGTAAAATATAACCTTGATAAGTCTGACGGGTATATCATTTCCATGATAGACGGTTATTCGAGCATGGAGGAGATTATGCAAACGATAAGCACGGTGGACAGGTTTGAACTCATGAAAAGGTTTTACAAGCTTACCAAGCTTGGAATTACGGGGTTCTGATTATGCAGGCCACGGAGCTGTTCAAAAAGATAAAAACACTGCTGGCATTTGTGGACAGCGGGATTATAATAGCCGATTCAAACTACAACATCGTGTATGTCAACCCTTCCGCCATAAAATTTCTCGGCAAAAAATTGGGAGACCTGATCGATGCACCCGTATCAAATATCTTTTCCAAGGAAAACTGGGAAAAAATCTCAGCATCGATAGAAAAGGTAAAGCAGGGGAGCACACCTGTGAGAATACATATAGAGGAAAAAAACAAGTTTTTGAAGCTCGGCATATCCCCGATTACTGTAGAGGAAAAATACACGGGTTTTATACTGAACATGCTTGATACAACAGTGGAAGAGCACCTGCTGATACAGAGGTCCGAGCTTACATCAATGATGATAAATGAACTTAAGGACCCCATTTACACATTGTACGACCTGCTTAATAACAGGCAGATACTAAAGGATGATGAAGACTACTCCAACCAGGCAAAGGAATCGGCAAAGCTGCTGATGAATGCGCTTGAAACACTGCTTGACATAAACCAGCTGACAGCCGGCGTCCTGAATCTGGAGTTAGAAGATGCGGACGCGGTAAGAGTTGTAAAATCATGTGTAAGAAGCATAGAGACGTATGCCCAGAAACAGGGCGTTATACTTTACACTGCGTATAAAAGTCCCAGCGCTACGGTAAAGCTCGACAGGGAAAAATTTACAAAGGGACTGATAAACCTGCTGAGCCTTGCAATAAAGGAAAATCATGAAAAGGATGTCCTGTACATAGATGTCAAAAACGATGACGTGGATAACAGAGCATCACTGATACTGTCTATTGCCAATACAGGAATGGGCACTGCAGAATCCATATTCGAAAACATTACCGACAAGCACACCTTTTCACATCTCAAGGATGAAGAAAAGCTTTATATAGAGGTGCTTACAGCAAAAAGGCTTATACAGGCCCATTCCGGTCAGCTGCAGGTCATAAGCGAGTTCGGTATAGGTTCAAGTTTTGTGGTAACACTGCCGCTTGCGGAAGCCTGATACTTTTATAAGTTTCCTGCCCGCGCTGTTGACTGTGGTTATGGGAAGTTAGCTGTGCCGTTTTTTTGTCATTCCTGCAAAAGCAGGAATCCAGTCTTCTGTGTCATTCCCATCCCGCCTCTGGCGGGGTAGACTCCCGCGGGAATCCAGAAAGCGTTTTGTAAAATAAAAAAGAACTAGATTCCGCATCAAGTGCGGAATGACATTGTGTGGTTTTCGGAAGCCACTGTCTTTGACAGTGACAGTATTTCCTATTGCAGCAGTCTCAGTTTCTTTGATAGTTCCACAGCGCTTATATAAGGCCTTCCCACAAGGAACGGTATGGCATTCAACTGCATATCCGCGGTAAACACATTGCCTGAAACAGTACCTATACGTATGCCGTGACCGTTCAGTTCTTTGCGCTGTTCAGCGGTAAGAGGTGCTGTTGTTCTCACAAGTACGCTGACATTTTTTCTATGGTCTTCATTTTTATAAGCCCTGGAGAGGTCCGGGGACAACTTGTGCTGATCGTTTGAACTGATACCGTTTCTTGCCTGGTCCATATGTTTCCGTGCCTCACAATTGTAACTGCATCCTGCCGATAAAAATAGTAATGTTAAAAATATACTTATCATATGCTGCTTCATATTATTCCTTTTTTCATAACGTATTTTTCCTACTTCTCATTCCCCATTTATTACTTCCTATTTACTATTACCACATAGCCCATGTTTTTCAGCTTGTCAGCCTCTATGTATGCTGCGATCTGATCCTCGAATGGCCCTACGAAAACCCTGTAGTATATTTTACCGCCAATCGTATCCGGATCCATAATGGTGTTATTAAATGTAACCGATAGTTGTGTTTTAAGATTTACGGCATTCTCTTTCATTGAGAAAAACCCAACCTGAAGATAATACATGCCCGTATGGATCTTTTCCTCTTGTGTTCCGGTACCTTCTCCGGGTTTTAATATTTCCAGCCTTACCGGCGCAGTCCCTGTGCCTATCATGTCAACTGCCTTGGCAGCCGCATAAGACAGATCGACGATCCTGTCTCCGACATAGGGGCCCCTGTCGTTGATCCTGACTATAACACTTCTGCCGTTGTTAAGGTTCGTAACAAGTACCCTTGTATCAAACGGCAGCGTCT
>JAJYJX010000170.1 GCA_021789095.1 bacterium | reverse complement strand
AATAATATTGAAAAGTGCAGAAGCCTCAGAAAACATCAAACAAATGCTGAAAAGAAACTCTGGCTAATGTTAAAGAACAGACAGCTGTACGAAGTAAAATTTAGAAGGCAATTTCCCATTGGCAACTGCATAGTGGATTTTTATTCCCCTGCATATAGACTTGGAATCGAAATAGATGGTGGACAGCATTACGAAGATAAGGGGCACCTGTATGATGAAGCGAGAACAAGGGAGCTATCAAAGGTGGGAGTTACGATATTGAGATTTACTAATTACGACGTACTTAATAATATTGAAGGAGTCTATATGAGAATTAGGGAAATTATATCAGCAAAGGAAAACACTCCCCCTCACCTTGCTCCTCTCCCCTTAGGGGAGAGGACGAGAGAGGGGGAAGTTCCTCCTCTTCCAGTGCGCCCACCGAAGGTAAGTCCGGAAAGGCAAGAGAAGACTCTCACTCCAAGAAGAACATGACCATTCCCATCTCGAAACGTCCCCTGCTGTTCATCGTTGACGGCAGCACCTATATCTTTCGCGCATACCATGCGCTTCCTCCATTGACCAGCAAAAAGGGCATACCCACGAATGCGGTTTACGGCTACGCGAACATGCTTATCAAGACCATAGAGCAGTACAAGCCGGATTACTTTGTTGTCGTGTTTGATTCAAAAGGGCCCACATTCAGGGACCAGATCGATGCCGAATACAAGGCAAACCGCGGAGCGCCGCCCGATGATCTGTCCGTACAGTTCCCGTACATCTTCGAGATCACGGACACCATGGGTATAAAACACCTGTTCAAAGAGGGCTATGAAGCGGATGACATCATAGCAACGCTGACCGATAAAGCAAAGGCAGCCGGCTTAGGCGTTGTCATAGTTGGGAGTGACAAAGACCTCATGTCTGTAGTGTGCGATGACGTGGTTATGCTGGACACAATGAAGGACCAATGGATAACACCCGATGATGTTGTAGAAAAGTTCGGTGTAAACCCTTCACAGATGACGGAGTTCCTGATGCTTACGGGCGACAGTATTGACAATATAAAGGGCGTGCAGGGCATAGGCAGAAAGACGGCAATGGACCTGCTTTTGAAGTACGGCAGCATTGAAGGGATTTATGGGCATGCCGATGACATTGCAAACAAGCGTGTGAGGACAGCGCTCATAGATGCAAAGCAGCGCCTTTATGAGGTAACGAAAGAACTTGTCCAGCTCAAGCATGATGTTCCTGTCGATATTGATCTCGGTTCGTTCAAGATGCCTGAATCCCTGTTTGGTTCTCTGCCCCCGGAGCACAGGGAAAGGCTCATAAAAATGTTTTCGGAGTTTGAGTTCCGGAGACTCATCGGCAGGCTCGGCAAGGTGGAAGTGCGGTTCGATTATCAGGAGACAGACTCCATCGATCGGATCAAGGACGCATTGAATGGTGCAGCGGGGGTGTCGCTTGTGTTCATGGACAGCGAGATGGGGATTTATACAGACGGCCGGGCGAACAGAGCATACTATCTCGGCAGCGCGGGTATTGATGATATGAAGCGGATGATGTCGCTCGATCGCAGGATCATCGTTCATGACGCAAAGGCCGTTCACCGGTTTTGCATAGAGCACGGTATAGACATAAAGGCCTCCCTGTTCTCGGTCGAGCTTGCCGCATACCTGTGCAACCCGGAATCAAAAAGCTATTCCATTGAATCTCTTGCACTGGCAGAGCTGGGAGAGGAACTGCCGGACATATCCAAAAAGGACAATGACAGAAACAACGGCATGTTCGATAATCAGCAGGGCAGGGCCGTTTATGTGACAAAGGCCGCAGCGCTTTTAGGAAAGCTTGCACTGTCTTACATGCGCAGACTGAAAGAAGACGGGCTTGAACCGCTGTTTGAGAAGATAGAGATGCCGCTGTCGGGTGTGCTTGCCATGATGGAGCACACGGGCATACGCGTTGATCAGGTATACCTTGCCGGGCTCTCGGAAAAGTTCGATATACAGTTGAAAGACCTAATGTCAAAGATGCAGTCATACGTGTCCCATGCATTCAACCCTGATTCGCCAAAGCAGATAGCTTCAATCCTGTTTGAGGAGCTGAAGCTGCCCGGTGCAAGGAAAACAAAAACCGGCTATTCCACGGACAGCGAGGTGCTGGCGGGGCTGAGCGACAAGCACCCGTTTGTGAATTACCTGCTCGAGTACAGGGGCATTGCAAAACTCAAGAACAGTTTTGTCGATACACTGCCCTCCTTCATCAACCCGAAAACAGGCAGGATACACACGAACTTCATCCAGACAGGCGCTGCAACAGGCAGGCTTGCGAGCAGCGACCCAAACCTCCAGAACATACCGGTCAAAGACGAGCAGGGTAGGATGATACGCCGTGCGTTTATAGCCGATGAAGGACATTCAATACTCAGCGCAGACTATTCGCAGATCGAGCTCAGGATCATAGCACACCTTTCATCTGACGAGGCCCTGATAGATGCGTTTTCCCATAGTCAGGACATCCATACCACAACGGCATCAGGCGTTTTCCAGATACCTGTTCCTGATGTCACACCCCAGATGCGGAGCAGGGCAAAGGTAATAAACTTCGGGATCATGTACGGCATGTCCGCATACGGGCTGTCAAAGCAGCTTGGCGTGCCGCCGGAAGAGGCGCAGGCATTCATAGACGCATACTTCAACGAGTACAAGGGCGTAAAAAGCTATATCGACGATATACTCAACGGTGTGCGGCAGACGGGCTATGTCGGTACGATACTGGGCAGGCGCAGGTACATACCAAAGACCCTGGACAACCCGGCGTACCAGAGGATAGCCATCAATACGCCTGTGCAGGGCAGTGCCGCCGATTTGATAAAAGTGGCAATGCTGAGAGTGGACGACATGATAAAAAGACAGTGGCACGATGCGAAGATGCTGCTCCAGATCCATGACGAGCTGCTGTTCGAGGTAAAAGATGATCAGATAGGGCCCTTTTCCGCTGCCGTGAAGGAGCAGATGGAAAGCGCGATGAAACTGCTCGTTCCCCTCAAGGTGTCCATCAGCTCCGGCAAAACATGGGCAGACACAAAGGAGTAGCTAAGCATTATGTCGTGGAACAAGGATTACGAAAAGTCGGGACGGATATGGGGAGAAAATCCAAGCGAGCTTGCAAAAGCCGCAGTCCGATACCTTAAAAAGAACAAGCCGGTCAGTGAAAGCCTTAGTCTGCTGGATATAGGCTGCGGATACGGCAGGGACGCATTCTATCTTTCGGACAATCTTCAATGCAATATCCTGGGAATAGATATCTCCGAAAAAGCAATAGAGATTGCAATGAACGCGGTCATAAAAACAAAAAAACACAATATCATGTTTCAATCCATTGATTTTGCATCATTGGGAGGGGACAAATATGATGTTGTTTTCGCCTCGAACGTCTATCAGATCCTGCATCCGCACGAAAGGGAAGCATTCAGGGACAGGGTTAAAAAGGCATTAATGCCGGAAGGGCTGCTGTTTCTTGCCACACTTTCCACAAGAGATCCCGAGCATTATGGTAAAGGCAGGAAGATTGAAGGAGAAACAAACTCTTTCAAGGACGGGAAATACCTCCATTTCTGCACCAGAGAAGAGCTTATAAAGGATTTTGGGTTCCTCGGCATGAAAGAGCTCTATGAGCAAAAATACACCGAGCCCCGCTCAACCGGTGAAACCCACCACCATGTGTCGTGGATACTGATAGGATCAGTGCCCTGAAACAGCCGACCAGCATAAAGGCTGTTGAACTTACAACGCTTGCACGCAGACTGAGGCGGGCAGAGATGCTGGTGTTCATAAGGTGATCTACCTTTTTAAACTCCGGATCGCCCGTTACAATGATAGCCTTATGTTCCACAGCGGAGGCAAGGGCAAAACAGTTAGCATAAGAAATACTATATTGCGTTTTGTATTCGGCTGCCTGATATACGAGCATATTGCGGACGGGTAGAATAACAAAATTGAGCCTTTCTATGTTCGCGAGTGCCTCTATTTTTTTCTGATCGTCGAACTCCCTCTTGGTGGAATAAATAATCTCGCCGAGGTTAATCTCATTTATATATTTTGTAATTTTTGTTTTATTTATTTGTTCAAGTTATACCGTTCTTGACACCGGCGCCATACGTTCCTACCTTATATACCCTTGGAGTGTAGTGGGAATAGTTAGCTATAAGGAGGTGCAACATGGCAACTGCAAAGGAATCTGTTCCTATTTCCAGAACGGAGCTGTGGGCAGGGCGTATCATCAGCGCCCTTGTTGTTCTCTTTCTGCTTTTCGACAGCATAACCAAACTGATCAAAGTAGACGCTGTTATGAAAGCGACCGTTAAAATCGGATATCCTGCAAGTCTTATTCCGGTCATCGGTCTCATCCTGCTCGTCTGCACCATTATATATATGATTCCTGACACCTCGATACTCGGTGCGGTTCTGCTCACGGGTTATCTCGGCGGTGCCGTGGCGACCAACCTGCGCATCGGCAATCCGCTGTTCAGTAATACCCTGTTCCCGGTCTATTTCGGCATACTGGTATGG
>JAJYJX010000169.1 GCA_021789095.1 bacterium | reverse complement strand
GGAGATTTCAAAGACGACAACGGTATGTTCTTACGACAGGGCAGGGTATGGCTGGAGTGATCCAGGACCAAAACCGAGAACAGCCCAGGAGGTCGTAAAAGAGCTTCGGGAATTGCTTGTAAAAGCGGGGATAAGAGGTCCGTAGATACTTGTGGGACATTCCCTTGGCGGGATCTTTGTCCAGCTTTTTGCTGTTGAACATCCCGATGAAACGGCAGGCGTAATCCTTGTCGAATCTGTAAATAAGGACATGGACAAAAAAATCCCAAAAGAGAAACTGGGCAGGTTTGAGAATGACCTTAAGTTCCTCACATTCATGGGCAAGATGGGTGCGCCCATGGGTATTCCGCGCCTCCTCAGGATGCCGTCAAGCATTATTATTCCCAGGCTGCCGAAGGATATCCAGCCGGTTGCGTACTCGCTTGCATATAGGACAAAATCCTATGCAGCAATATACGATGAACTTGATGCAATGCATGAAAGCGAAGCTGAATTCGAAAAGCAAGGTACAGCCATAAAATTCCCGGATGTCCCGGTGGTTGTTCTCAGCGCAACCATACCAAGGGATTATCCGCCGTTCATGGTAAGCACCGGGCTGTATGGATCATGGAAACAACTCCAAACAGACCTTGCGAAAAGCATCCTTGGCGCCCAGCAGATCATCGCGGATAAGAGCGGGCATTTTATCCAGCTCGACCAGCCGGGGCTCGTGATTGACACGATAGACAAAATGGTAGAACAGGTGCGTCGCTGACCCGGCTACTCCGTTGATCCAAAAAATGCATTTGGGAATAAGGACGTTTGTGTAGTGAACGAGCAAACTTCCTTATTGAGGTTTTTGGGTCAATGCATCGAGTGCGATTTTAAGCATGGTGCCCATGGATGATCTTATCCGGGGCGTATCCATTACCTGACGCGCATAGTTGATGTTTCCCGTTGCAAGCAGGATTGCGCCTGTCTTTATACCAAGTGCATGCCCGAGCGCGAAGAGCGCAGCGCACTCCATCTCCATTGCAAGGATGCCTTTTGACTCAAGTGCCTTTGCGTCATTCTTTTCAGAAAAAAAGGCGTCCGATGTCATGATCGGTCCGGTATGGAAATGTGCATTGCTTTTTTCTGTCTGGCGCACAAGCGATTCCATGAGCCGGAAATCGGGTACCGAGGGTATTTCACCGATGCCGTATGCGTTTTTAAATCCTATCATGGCGCCAGCGCCTGTCGGTATTACAATGTCCCCGGGTTTTACCTTTTTGCTTACCCCGCCGCATGTGCCTGCCCTTATAATAACCTTTACACCCAGCCTTTTCAGCTCCTCGGCAACGATACCTGCTGACGGCGCTCCCATGCCGGATGTCACTACAGAAACCTTTTTGTCATTGTAAAACCCGGTATAAGAATCCAGTCCCCTGTACTCATTGATAAGCCTGGGGTACTTAAGATAATGGTCCGCAATGTATGCGGATCTGCGGGGATCACCCGGAAGTATGACAAGTGCCGAAATGTCTTTCTTTCTGATCCTGAGGTGGTACAGTCTTTCCATTAAAACCCTTTTCTCGGGCTGTCAGCACCCCTTATCTTCTGCCATTCCTCCATGAGCCGTTTTTCCTCTGAGGACATGTTCCTGGGTATTGTAATACGGATCCTTACGTATAGGTCACCTAGCCTTGATGTTGACTCTATACCTTTGCCTTTTAATTTTAACAACTGCCCATCCTGCGCGCCGGAAGGTATTTTCAGGCTTATGGTCCCGCCTGTTGGCGATGGTATATTAACAGTTATACCCAGCATTGCCTCGTAAGGGTACGCAGGCAGATCGAGGTAAAGGTCTTCATTTCTTGCAGTAAATACAGCCGGCGGTTTTAACTTTACGTTCAGATAGAGAGAGCCTCTTCTGCCAGTGTGCGGATCCATGCCTCCCTGGCCCGATAGTTTTATCCTTGATCCGTGCTTTACGCCTTTTGGTATCTTTACCTCGATGGTCTTGCTTCTCTGCACAAAGCCCGTTCCGCTGCACTGCGGGCATATATTCTGACTGGAAATTGTCCTGCCTTTATACGATGCTGTTTTGCCTCTGTATCCTGTACCTCCGCACATACTGCATGACTCTGAAGAAGGGATATTGATTATCCTTTTGGCGCCATTGAATGATTCCTGGGGCGTTATTTCTATATCAGCCTCCTGATCAATATCATAAGCCTGATCCGCGTACCTGTTGCCAAAGCCGCCCAGCAGGTCCTCGATGTTTATGCCGCCGCCTCCACGACCGCCGAAGAACGTCTCAAAGAAGTCAGAAAAATCCGCCGTGCCGAAATGCCCCTGTCCCGCTCCTGCATACTCTCTCTGCGTCCATGGTCCCTGGCTGGAGATCCTTTCCCAGTTGTAGCCGAGCTGATCGTACTTTGTCTTCTTTTCAGGGTCACCCAGTACCTGGTACGCTTCGTTTATCTCCTTGAATCTTTCTTCCGCCCTTTTTTTGTCACCGGGGTTAAGGTCAGGGTGATGCTGTCTTGCAAGTGTTTTATATGCCTTTTTGATCTCTTCATGCGTTGCATTTTTTCCGACGCCGAGTATTTTGTAATAATCCTTGTATTCCAAACTTCACCTCATTTTTTATAAAGATAATGTATATTTTGGACAGTATCAAGCGTTAACCAGAATTTAAGTCCTAAATCCAAATATCTAAACTCTAAACAAAATTTTTTGAATGCTTTTGGATTATTTCTTAGAGTGCAGCATGTTATTTTTTCCCGTAAACAACCACCCTGTTCCTGCCTGTTTTCTTGGCTTCATACAGTGCGTCGTCAGCGCGCTTCAGCAGTTCATCCATGTTTTTTATGTTATCATCCGGCAGGCACGCAATGCCGATGGAAACGGTTATTGTCTTAAGCTCTTTGCATATATCGGAAAGGTCCTGCTCTCTGATCCCTGTTAAATACCTGTTGCCTACACTGCCTGCGCCGCTGATATCAGTCTCCGGAAGCAGGGTAACAAATTCTTCGCCGCCGTATCTTGAACAGCTGTCTATTCTTCTGAGATCTGATTTGAGGATCCTTGCAACTACTGTCAGTACCTTATCACCTATCAGGTGTCCGCATTTATCATTGACGGATTTGAAGAAATCTATATCGATCATCAACAGCGACAGTGTCCTGTTGTAACGTTTTGCTCTTTCAAATTCCCTTTCGAGTATGTTTATAAAGTATCTTCTGTTGTAGAGTTCAGTCAGTGGATCGGTGTTTGACAGCCTCTCAAGTTTTCCGTTGACCTGCTTCAGTTCATCCTGAAGCATCTTTATCCTGAGGTGAGCTTTTACCCTTGCGATAAGCTCAAGCGGGTTGAACGGTTTTAGGACATAATCGCTTGCGCCTTCTTCGAGTCCGCGGATCTTGTCATTCATATTGTCCCTGCCCGTAACGATCAGCACAGGGACGTTGTCAAAATCAGGCCTTGCACTTTTTAAGCGTAAAAACTTGAAGCCGTCGAAATCGGGCATCATCAGATCGCAGACTACGAGGTCCGGGGGATTGGAAAGCATCATTTTGAAGCCTTTTATTCCATCAGAGGCTTCATAAAATGCCTCAAACAAGCCCGCTTTCTCAAGGACGTTTTTTATCTCGTTCCTTCCTTGAAGAGAATCATCAATAATTAAAATACTGTGTATCATATTATTGCACTCTCCTATCAGGAGGATATGCACAAATTATACCAAGTCATATGTGTTTAATTTGTTGATTTATAAATGTATTTTGCTCTATCTGCAGGAACAAAATAACAATTATGGGAAAAATATAATTTTTGTAATGTTTTCATATTCCCTTGATCCTCAGGAGCAGTGAATTCAAAACAACAGATACAGAGCTGAAAGCCATTGCAAATGCAGCTATTACAGGGTTAAGAAGTATGTGAAAGAACGGATAGAGTACACCAGCGGCAACAGGTATTGCTATGATATTATAGAAGAATGCCCAGAAAAGGTTCTGTTTGATTGTATTTATGGTGGCCCTGGCAAGCTTGAGCGCTTTTAATACAGTGGTTAATTCACCGCTTATAATGGTTATGTCCGATGCCTCTATTGCCACATCAGTGCCGGACCCTATTGCAATGCCGAGGTCTGCCGTTGTAAGGGCAGGGGCATCGTTTATGCCGTCGCCGACCATCGCTGTTTTTCCGCCCGCCTGCTGATAGCGCTTCACAGCATCTGCCTTGTCTCCCGGCATTACGCCGGCCTTGAAATCATCGATCCCCAATGCAGATGCTATTGCAGAGGCAGTGTATTTATTATCACCTGTTATCATGACGACCTTTATACCTTCCTCTTTCAGCTCCGAGATAGCTTTGCGGGCATCGTGCTTTTGGATATCCTGCAGGCCTATAATTCCCGATGGCCTATCATCGACTTTTACGACAAGTACTGTTCTACCGCTTTTGGCAAGCTCGCTGCCTGTATCATCCGAAGGCCTGCCGATCCATATGGTCTTGCCTTCGACAATGCCCCGGACGCCTGTTCCGGCCTCTGCCCTGAACCCGTCAGCGTGCTTTATGGTAATCTTGTTC
>JAJYJX010000168.1 GCA_021789095.1 bacterium | reverse complement strand
GGAAATAATGCCTTAGGGGAATGTAAGGCCTTATCCTTCTTTGGTTTTGACAAGAACGTCTTTGTATAATACATAAACCATAGACAAGAGTTCGAAACAATTCATCGCGGTACGTACTGACCAGAGTTTTTCCGATTGTTTTCTAAGGAGGTGGGTATGAAGTGTCCTCGCTGTGGTACTGAGAATGTTGATTATGCAGTCTTCTGTGCAAAGTGCGGTGCAAAGTTGGTGAGACCGGCTTCGCCGCCAAGTCCCGGCGCTCCCGGGCTTCGTCCGACACAACCGGCAGCACCTGCTGTCCCCGTATCATCAGTACAGACAAGTTTCTATTATGCAGGTTTCTGGAAGCGTTTCCTGGCTGTTACCATCGATGTACTTCTCATCAATATAATTTTAGCGGTCATCTTTGCAATTACGAGGGGCGGAAAAGACATGACGTTTCCCCCGACCGTACATATGCTGGTCGGCCTGATGGTTACCAACCTGATGTTTTGGGTCGTCTTCTGGCTCTACAACACGATCATGGAATCCTCTTCGAAACAGGCGACGCTTGGAAAGATGGCATTGGGAATTATCGTCACGGATCTGGATGGCAACAGGCTCTCCTTCGGTAAGGCAAACGCACGGTACTGGGGCAAGATCCTTTCCGTATTGATCTTATATATCGGCTTCATCATGGCCGGCTTTACCGAGAAAAAACAGGGGCTCCACGATATCCTGGCAGGCACCCTCGTGATCAACAAAAAGGATCAGCCGACATCGAGTACCGTTGTCCTGGTGGCTCTCCTTGTGATTCTGATCTTAATTGTTGGTTTTGGCAAGCTGGTCTCACGAGGAGTTCCAAAGAATCCTCAAAAGTTAACCCCTCTTGCATCGGATCTGCAATCTATGACAGTCAAGGTCGGTATGCTGGAAATCAAGTTTGCACTGGATCGGTATGGTCAGACCTCCGGTGGAACATATCCTGAAACATTGTCGGACCAAAGTTTTGTTTCTATTCTTCCCCACGGACAAATGCCCCCAAGCCCGTACAAGTCCGGTACTTTTATGGCTGTTGCCGAGGAAAAGGCAGTCGATGATCCCGTGAGCTATGCATCACAGAATTCCGGATGCAGCGGCGCAGCAACAGAAGGTGAGATCAATTACTATTACAGCCCGGATTCGAAACCGACCTCATGGGCAATAAACGGCTGCGGAAGCGAAGGCGTAATAAAATCTCCCGGCAGTGACGATAATTTTGTTATACACAAATAGTCTGTGCACAGGTAGCGAGATCATACTTAAAAATTGAGAGTTTGGCATCCTGTCGGAATATCCTATGTTCCGCCTGAGCGAGGGTGAATTTAGACCATACATACCCCTATTATTACCAATACCTTCAGACAGGATTTGCTGAGTTTACATCCTCGATTTGTCAAAAGAAAAGCTGTGCTCCTATTCCTTCCTCTATCCGAGACTTTGAGCGATTTTTCTCGTTTTTGCGGATTGACTTATAACTTCTACAACCCTAAACGCAGTGAACTTCTGTATCAAGACATGCGGTATTTGATTGTTGAACGAAAGTTGGAATGTCACGGTTAAACTTAACTTATCTTAAATAACTGTTGCCTGTCTCCGTCGGTGTTGAATTTTCTGATTATTCTAAAATTCAGAAACAGCAGGAGCAGCATGCCGTACAGCGGCAAAGAGTAAAATGTCAGTTCGATAAGTATGTTGGCAGCTCTGTCGGGATATAGGAATATCTGAGTTTTGTATACCGCTTTATCGAAATAAGCGGAATACTCATTGATGGATACAAACACGAGCGAAACTATATAGATTAACATATCATACTTTTTATTGTTCCTGATGACCTCTTTGATTAATAGAATAAAGGGTATTAAAAGGAGCGTCCGATAATGATCCCAGCAAAACGGCGATATGACCAGGGATAACGTTGCAAAAACAGAAAACCCTGGGCCGTTGTTAAAATTATATTTTTTTGCGTGCACTGACAGGTACAGCAGGAGCAATCCCGACGTCGAATAATAGAGCAGGTTTTTAATAAACGGGCTGATGAAAATCGTAAAGCCAGTTGTGCTATGTGTTATCATAGGCAAAAACAATCTCGAAAAAAAGCCGTTTAAACAGAAATTCACAAGGTCGGCTTGCCAAAATTGCAGGTCGCTGGGCATTATTACAAAAAGGTATCGAAAGATATCATTTTTTGTCATGATCAATGTCAGAAGCAGGACAAGGCCTCCTGTTATGATTGAAGCGAGGATCGCCTTCCATTTTCTATTGATGAGAAAGAACAAAATGAAGAGTCCGGGATAGAACTTCAGCATAGTTGCAAGTGCAATGAACACACCCGACGCTGATTCATAACCCTTTTTGTACATGAACCACGCCATTACGACAAACATTACCAGCACAATTGTAATTTGCCCGGTTATAAGGTTTGACTGGAATGGTTGGGCCGCGAGTGTAAACAGTACGACCAGAGGAAAATACTTCATCGGAATTTGTTCGGATTTCAGCAATAAATAGACAATAAGCAACATGCACACTATTTCGATGAGTGTCCACACAACTATCGCGGTGTGAAATGTCAAGAACCAGAGTGGGAATAACAGAATGTCAGCAAAGGGCGGATGAGGGTTGATGTATAGTAAATGTGGATTCGGCTTTATCCCTTGGCTCAACAAAAGGTTTTGCAGAAGCTCCTTGTAATTTTCAGGGTAGATGGATTTTCCGGCGATCAATTCCCTGCCACCTATATAATCGTGAGGAAAATCGTAGGGCGCTGTGGTGCCTATATAAAGAGAGCTCAGCAGTGCAGGAAAACTAATCACAAAATATGCGCACACAGCTAAAAAAAGCATGAGGAAAATTGCCGCATTTTTTGATTTTAATTTATTGGTCATGGACATTCCAAATATTATTATGTAAATAGCTTCAGAGGATCGATCTCTATGGTACCGTTCCATATTTTTACCACGTGCCTTAATGGTGTCAAGCGATCGTGTCCATGAAGTGAACGATTGGCTTGAGTTTCCATGCAATCAACGCTATGAACAATATACAGAAGAACTTAGACCCCGGAGGCCGACCATTCAGTTAACTGACATAAAACATTGTCGAACTGGTTACGCACAGTAGAATTACTATGATTTATCATCCTTACCTACAAAAACTCCGGTCCGATATTAACGCGAAGAATGATTCCCTTGCCCGAGAAAGGATCCGATGGATACATGCCAATCCGTATTACTACGGCCAATTGATACGATCATTGAAGTTTATCATAGAGCGAAACACACGTGTTCTGCACGTACGATGCGGTGTCGGGTATCTGCTCAATGCACTGGAGCCCCGGCGAGGTGTCGGCGTCGATGATTCGGCACTCCAGATCGAAGAGGCCGGAAAAAATTATCCGCATCTGATGTTTCTGAAGCAGAATCCCGAGGAATTGGATCTCCATGAAATCTTCGATTATATCCTGATTACAACCATAGAAGATATCGTGGATATAAAGGCCCTGCTGGATTCCATACAAACCTGCAGTGACAGTCACACGCGCATCATTGTCGTGAGCTACAACGATTTATGGCACCCTGTTGTCAGGCTGGCCGAGCGTCTGAAACTCAAAGTCCCTCAAAAATTACATAACTGGCTCGCGCGGGAGGATACGAAGAACTTCCTTACCCTCAGCGGCTTCGAGGTTATCACTACGCGGTCGATCATCCTGTTCCCGTTCAACGTTCCCATCATTTCATACCTGTTGAATAAATTCATTGCGCGTCTTCCATTTTTCAAACGGCTGGCCTTTATCCGGATACACATTGCGCGCCCGCTTATACCCGGGAACAAGGATTTTTCGGTTTCAATCATTGTCCCCTGTAAAAATGAGGCCGGCAACATCGAAGATGCCGTGAACAGGATACCCCGGATGGGGACGCACACGGAAATTATATTCGCCGACGACAAGTCTACGGACGGGACGCCGGCAAAAGTGCTGGAAATGATACAGCACCATCCGCACAAGGATATAAAACTGGTCTATGGGCCCGGTGTAGGAAAAAAAATGAACGTGTGGACGGGGTTCGATGCAGCGCATGGGGATATCCTGATGATACTCGATGCCGATCTGTCGGTCCTGCCTGAAGAGCTGGTCTATTTTTATGAGGCCATAAGAAACGGCCGCGGCGAGTTCATCAACGGCTCGCGGCTGGTTTACCCGATGCACGAACACGCGATGAAGTATTTTAATTATCTGGGTAATAAAATTTTCAGTATGTTGTTTTCATACATCATCGACACTCCCATAAAAGATACCCTCTGCGGCACCAAGGTCCTGTGGAGGCGTGACTACGAACGGTTAAAACATTATATCGGCAGCTGGGGCGAGGCCGATCGGTGGGGAGATTATGATTTGCTGTTGGGAGCGGCGAAGCTGAACCTGAAGATCATTGATTTGCCGGTACACTACTATGAACGGGTGTACGGAGTGACGAAGATGAAAAATGTATTAAAAAACGGGCTGATCATGTTAAGAATCAGTACGGTGGCTTTCTT
>JAJYJX010000167.1 GCA_021789095.1 bacterium | reverse complement strand
GATCACATTCAACAAAAGGGACATAACGGACATAGAAACGCATGATGCTATAAAAAAAGGCATTGTGCTGGTTCCTGAAGGCAGGCATATCTTCACAAAATTGACGGTAGAGGAAAACCTGCTTGTTGGCGGCTTCCTGATGTCCAAGGAAAAGGATAAATTATCCGGTGCCCTTGAGCGGGCTTACGGGATGTTTTCCTTGTTAAAGGACAGAAAGAAACAAATGGCAGGTACGCTCAGCGGCGGGGAACAGCAGATGCTTGCTATAGCAAGGGGGCTCATGGGCAATCCGAGACTCATGCTGCTTGACGAGCCTTCGCTTGGGCTTGCGCCGATCATGGTCACAAAGATATTCAAAATCATTGACGAGATAAACCATATTGGTGTTTCTATACTCATTGTCGAGCAGAATGCGAATATTGCACTTGATTTTACCGACAAAACATATGTACTTGAACTTGGGCATATCAACATCTCTGGTCTATCAAAAAAGATGAAGGAAGATGAAAGAATAAAAATGGCATACCTTGGTATGTGATAACAGAACTACGGAGGATAAATGGCAAAAAGGCTTACAAGAAAAAAACTTAAACAGAAGGACGAATTTATTACAACCACCGAAAAGCTTGTCAATCTGGCTGTAAAGCATAAATCATACTTTTTTGTGATAGGGATAACAATTTTGTTTTTTGCTGTTTTCTCATCGATAGGGTTTTATTATTACAGAGATTACTCAAAAAAGGGCAGTCTTGCTTACTTTCAAGACCTGCACTTATATGAGATTGCGCTAAAAACCGGGGATAAGTCTGATATAACAAACGCCATGAATGCTTTTGATTCATTCAGGAACAATTTCAAATTCATTTCGATATCAAAGCTTGCTTTAATTTATCTTGGTAACTGCGAATACATGATGGGTAATTATGATAAGGCTATTGAATCGTATAATACCTTTATTTCTGAATGGGGAAGTGAAAATGATTATATAGCTGCAATAGCTTATAATGGCATTGTCCAGTCATACATTGCAAAAAAGGATTACAAATCAGCATTGGGTATAATAGACAAGTTGCTCAATTACAAAGACAATTCTCTAAAACAACTGACATACCTGCACGCCATTGATTGTTATATGAACATGGAACAACCGGACAAAGCATTAGAATTATTGGAGAATGGCGTTAAAAAATATAGTAATAATAGTATGCTAAAAGATCAACTTATAAATTTTATAGCATATGTTAAAGCGAAAAAACATGGCCAGATTGTAAATCTTAAGTTGGACACATTTTAACAAAAGAGGTATACCAGACTACAATGCCAACAATTTTATTAGCATTAAATCTATTACTTGCATCCATAATTCCATCATATAAATTGGTTTTTTTTTATAAGATACTGCCATCTAATAACCAGGCTCTTAATATTAATTTTGAGTTAAGCCGTAATGAACTATGTTCACCGATTATAAAAAACAATATACTGTATCAAGGTATGTATAATAACCTGATACTGGCGCAAGATATAAAAAACAAAAAAGTTTTATGGCAATACCACACCATTGGAGAACCTACGAATACAATATTGTATAAGGATATACTAATCATAACAACTGTAAAAGGTTATATATATGCCTTAAATAGCAAAAACGGCGGTCTTATTTGGTCATATAACACCCAAAAAGAGATACTTTCTATGCCTGTTGTCAAAAACGGCAATGTCTATATACAAACAACCCTCGACACTCTATATGCCTTTGCTGCGGCCGATGGTTCTTTAATATGGCAATATTCATCAAAGAATATACTCGAAGGGCTTATGGTACATTTAAACCCGTCGCCTTATATAAAAAATAATGTTCTTTATACAGGTTTCTCAAACGGCAGTGCAGTTGCCTTAGATGCCGTAACCGGTAAACTAATATGGATAAAAAAGCCTCAAACCATTAAACAGTTACAGGATATTATCATAACCCCGGGCGGTAATGATCAAATTGTTATATTCGGCAGTTATGATAACGGGTTATTCTGCTTAAACAAAAAGGATGGTAACATGGTCTGGGAACGCAGAGATCTGACACGTCCGATTGGTCTTTATGTAACAGATAGTGCTGTTTATGCAGCAACAGCCAGCGGTAGGGTATATAGATTGGATGCAAGGACAGGAGATACAATCTGGGGAACAGACCTTGGACATGAATCAAATCCAACAAATATTGTTTCTTTTTTTAATTCAATTGTAATAGGTACACAAGGAGACAAATATAAAGGTATTGTCATATTAGACCGTGACACAGGAAATGTAATTAAACATTTCGAGGTTGTTTCAGGCGTTTCAGCGCCGCCGGTTATAGTAGACAACAACATATATGCTGTATCAAACGGCGGTTTCCTCTACTGCATTGAACAAAATCCTGTCATGAGTCCGCATAAGGCTAAATGCATAAGCTTATTCTAAGCCTGGTCAGAAAACACATGGTAAGCCTCATGGGTTATCTAGCGGGACAAACTTAACTTCCCATAAGAGATATTATGTCAACTAATACACTCTATGCAGATTTCTTTTTTATGCGCTAATTCCTAACGCCTCTTTCAAACCTTTTTGTTGAAAAGTGCCTCATGATATTGAGTGTAAGGACCTGTAAAAGGTCTTTTCGCGGGTATAACACCCTCTTTATAATAGAAGGTATGGAATAGAACTCTTTGTAGGCATATACAAGGCCGTCCACAAGCTGCTCGCTTGTCAGTTTTTTGTGCTTGAAAACCACATGGTTTGCATCATACTTAGACCAATCCTTGTGCAGTAAAAGTCCTTCTTTCTCCATTTGTGTAAAAAGCTCTGTGCCTGGAAACGGAGTAAGTATATAGAAGTTCGCCCCATCCAGCTTGTTATCAATACCGAACTTTACGGTGCGCTCAAATACGCTCTCATCATCGTTTTCAAGACCGAAAATAAACGAGCCGAATACCTTGATACCTGTCGATTTTATCTTAGCAATCGCTTCTGTATATTTATCACCCATATTAAAGGACTTATGGATGGACTTTAGGTTTTCTATAGAGATCGTTTCTATCCCCATGAACAGCCACTCACATCCGCTTCCTCTAGCAAGCTCGAGAAGTTCGGGGTTCCTTGCTATGCGCATATCACCCTGGCCTACCCATTTTACATGAAGCCCCTTCATCTTCTTGAACAGCTCTTTTGAGTGCTTTATGTCACCGTAAATATTGTCATCAACAAATGCTATCCACTTGTCATCAATATTTTTAATTTCTGTTATGATGTCATCAATAGGCCTGTGTCTGAAACGGTAGCCGTAGAATTGCGTAACCGAGCAGTAAGAGCAATTATGCGGGCATCCCCTTGAGGTCATGATAGGGTTCGGCATTGAATACGCTTTTTTATTGATAAGGCTCCTGCTTACCATGCCATTGCCGTTCAGAGGTTCATACATGGTACCCTTATACGACCTTTTTAACTGCTGGTTTGCAAAATCCGATAGTACTGTCTGCCAGATATTCTCTGCTTCACCGACAACAATGGCATCTGCATGCTGTGATGCCTCGTCAGGCAGCATTGAAACATGTATGCCTCCAAGTATTACCTTTGTGCCCTTTTGCCTGTAGATGTCCGCAATCTCGTAAGCCCTGTTTATCACGGCAGTCATGCCTGTTATACCAACGATGTCCGGTGTTTCGCTGAAATCAATATCCTGGACGTTTTCATCTATGATCTTTATGTCAAAGTTATCCGGTGTCAGTCCTGCTATCATAGGCAGGTTGATAGGAACCAGCGACGCACTTTTTTTTCTATGTTTCTTGTCCCTGTTCTTTGCAGGAGCAGGATAGATCAGGTGTAATTTGTATTGTTTGGAAATTGTAATGTCCCCCTCGTTTGTTAATTAAACCATATGATACTTACAAAAAATATGAAAAGCAAGTAAATAGACAATACTATTGAACTTCTCGTGTATCAAAATTCTTTGCACAGGTCAAAGATGTTCCTTATACCGTTTTCAAGGCATTTCATGGATATCCTTTCATTGACCCCGTGCATGGTGTCTATTTCTTCGTCCGAGAAAAGACACGGGATAAACCCGTATGCATCCGCCCCTTTTTCTCTGAAAAACCTGGAGTCTGTGTAACCGGATGAAAGAACGGGTAAAAACATTGCACCCGGATTGTTTCTTGCCACCACCCTTCTCAACGACTGCATGAACTCATTTGTTGTCGGCGACAGGCTCGGTGCATGGTATTGCATGACTTCGATTTGGATGTCGGGATCTGCAATTACGTCCTTCAATTCATCGATGAATTTTTCTTTGTCCTTGCCCGGCAGCAGCCTGCAGTCGAGTATTGCCTCGCTTTCCGATGGTATCACGTTCTCCTTGAAACCTGCTTTTATGTTCGTAATCGAGATGGTGTTCCTCAGGATCGCATTGATCTTTTTCATGGTCTGTAATTTTTTTCTGAAGATATTCAGGATAACGTTATTTACTGCAAGCGGCGCAAGCAAGGGCGCCGGGAACTTCAACGTCCCGGCCATCGCGAGCAGGAGCTCCCTTACTTCGGGAATGAG
>JAJYJX010000166.1 GCA_021789095.1 bacterium | reverse complement strand
TCTTATGGGTATTCTGACGATAGGGCCTGTCTGGAAACAGATTGACCTCCCTACTTGGAAAGGAGTGCAGAATGGGAAACGGTCTAAACAGTCATATACAAACCAAAGGCTCGGTACTTTGCGTATGCATGAGCGTACGCAAAGGCACCCCGAAGTATACAGTCGAATCAGCTCAATTGAAGAAAGAATACGGTATCGTCGGCGATGCGCATGCAGGCAAATGGCACAGGCAGATAAGCCTGCTGGATGAGGCGGACGTCCTGTACATGCGTGAGAAGATCAAAGGGATCAGGTACGGCGCATTCGGAGAAAATATGATTATCTCGGGTTTGCCGCTTCATGAATTGGGGATCGGTTCAAGATTGCGCATAGGCCAGCACGCAGAGCTTGTCATTTCACAGATCGGCAAGGTATGTCACGACAAATGCGCTATATTCTATAAAACCGGGGACTGCATCATGCCGCGATCTGGATTATTTGCACGGGTCGTGTGTTCAGGCATAGTACGTTCAGGGGATATCTGTGAGATTATAGAATATATAAGCAGAAACAACTTACAGGAAGCTGCATTATGATCACCGCAAAAGTACCTGATATAAACTGGCATCATACAGGTGCAATCCTTACAGGCGGCAGGAGCAGCCGTATGGGCAAAGATAAGGCAGGGATTATGCTCAGGGACGGCAGGACAATGATCGAGTATGTATATGATGCACTTGCCTCTGTCTGCAGGCAGGTTGTGCTTGCAGGCCACAGCATGGGTTTGCCGGACAGGATGAAGGACATTACCATCGTGCAGGACAGATGGAAAGACAGCGGCCCGCTTGCAGGCATGGAGGCCTTGCTCTCAACAGGCATGGACAATGAGTACCTTGTTGCAGCATGCGACCTGCCTTTTATCAATACGGAACTGCTTAAACTGCTGCTGTCGGATACCGTGAGCCCGCCGGTTATATTCAAACCCGTTGGTGACGCACATGCAGTCCCCCTTGTGCTGCGCATTACCGTGCAGGAATATGACGAGGTATTAAAAGCGCTGACCAGCCGCAGACTGAGGATAAACGATTTGATGCTGGCTCTTCACCCGTCAATAATTACAGTCCCTCCGGAGCTTTCCAGCTGTCTGAAGAATGTAAACACACCGGAAGAACTTAATACAATAAACCGGGCTGGATAAAGCCTATGAGGAAGTAATGTCCGTCGAAGACGGTAAGGTAAGGCGTTCTGCTTCCAGGTATTCGATCATGAATTCAACGAAAGCCTTATAGAACCCGCGCGCTTCTATCTTGATCATCCTTTCATGCAATCTTTTAAGCCATTTCAAAAGGTGGCGCTCGATAAAATCCTTTTGCGCGCGGCGATAAGGCATGGGGTCCTTCTGGAATGACAGGGCTCCTGCTTCTTTAAAGGTGAGGAAATGCATGAACTCAAGTTCAATGGATATGTGGTCAGGCAGTTCCCACTGCCCCTTGTCCATGTCCAGATCGAAGTGCTCGTAAAAACGTATGAGTTCTTCCATGATACTCTGCCTGTCCGTATAATAAAAACCTTCATACAAGGGACAGGGCGGCCCTCCCACACCAACATCGAATATCTTTGTATAATCAGAAGAGAATTTATCATAACTATTGTAGCCAGTCGTTTTTATATCATCAGGCACATTCAATTTGTACGAAAGAGCCCCGCTCAATTCTGATACCGTACGAAACAATTCACCGGAATTTGCGTAGTTAAAGAATTCCTCGTCCGGAAAATCAAAGATCCCTGTCACAAACCTGTACATGTTGCTCCTGGCCGCAACATGCCTCTGATCTTCAGTGTTTATCTTGACAGAAGCTGTATTGGAGCTGTTCATAATGTACCTTTCTGGAAGGAAGTTACACCACCCTTCCCTTTTGGAATTTTGAAGAAATCCTTGGGCCAGCGATAGCCAATAAGTGTATCCAGTATTTCAGATTTGCCTCCGTCTACCTTTTTCTGACGTTCTGCTTTCAAAGTCTCAATGATTTTCCCTACGTCCTTCCCAAAAAGGCTTTCAAGGTACTCCAACGGTATTCTCGGTTCATTGGTTATCTTAAAATCAGCGTCGAGCTTTGAAGAAGATAAAGGAGGAACATAATAGACATTCGGTTCTGTGCCGTATTCAGGGTGAAGAGGGATAGCGACCTGCCATTTTTTCACAAGCTTATAGATTGGACCATCTTCATCGTCTAAGTAGCCAACAAACCGTATCCTTCCGGGACACTGCCTCGAGCATGCAGTGGTTATGCCCTGTTCGATTCTTGGATAGCAGAATATGCATTTCTGCGAGACATTTTTTATTTCATTGAAATAGATCTTTTTATAGGGGCAAGCCTCCATGCAGAATCTGTAGCCTTTGCAGCGCGACTGATCGATCAATACAATCCCGTCCTCCTCCCTTTTGTAAATCGCTTTTCTTGGACATGCCTCGAGACAGGCAGGGTGTGTACAGTGGTTACATATCCTCGGCAGGTAAAAGAAATAGCTGTTGGGCCATTCACCCGCGCCTTCGTCTTCGTCCCAGTTCATACCCCATTTTGCCGCGGGATTGGGCTTTAAATAGGTTTTCTGTCCTTTGCCTGAATAATAAACTTCTTCAAAGTTAAATTCCCAGTTGCTGCCAAATTCGTCTATGGAAGGTAGCTGACCTTTTTGCGGTATACCATTTTTGAAACCTCCGCCCATGGTTTCCCAGCCCTTCGGAGTTCCAAGACCCGGCTGCGTATTAACTGTGTTCCACCACATGTATTCCATGCCCTCTTCCCTTGTCCATAATCTTTTACAAGCTATGGAACATGTCTGGCACCCCATGCATTTGTTTAAATCCAGCACCATTGCTGCCTGATGTTTTACTTTTATACCCGCCATATTTACCTCCTTAAGCTTCTATGCTAAGTTCTATCGGAGCCGGACAGAACGCCTTTATCCCACCCCTCTCTTGATTTGCTCCATCCCATGCCGCAAAACTGATAAGACTCTTGATGCCTGGTACAAGCTGTACTGCCTGATCTTGCTGCTCGGGAAGCTGCATTTTTCTGCCAAGAACAACGCTCCACCTGTTGCCGGTCAATAATGCTTTTGAAAACAAATAGCTTTGCTTGCTGGTAATGGTTGTACCAAGGCCCTTTGCCCATATATTTCTCGGTTTGTCTGGCTCATCAGCCCTCCAGTACCATGCATTTACTTCATATGCCTCAGAGCCCATACTGACCATAATCGTGTGGGGTGCATCATGTTTCATCGGAATCAGTATGCCTGCTCCATCTACAAAAGGGGTCCCCTCGGTTATTTTGGTTACAGGTTTATCAACGAACCATTCGAGTTTAAAAAAGATATCTTCGCCGTTATGCACCGACCTCATATCTATTTTTTTGACCTTGCCGAATTCCTTATCTACATACCGTACGTACAGGGAAGGTTGTTGTCCAAGGGGTGTTGGCAAAAATGTTATTATGAGACTCGGCAACCCTTCCCAGAAACTACCCGCAGGATCAAGCAGGGTTCCCCTGTTATAGGATGTTCTCTTCGAAATGATAGTATTTACCGTTGTCATGTATCTATCCCCTCTCTTCTTTATGTTAAATTTTTTAATCTCTTCTGCACAAATCCTTGAACCTTCCTGATCTGTGTCAGATGTATCAATAAAACAGGTATTACAAGAAACGTCATGATATCGTGCACTGAGGACGAGTCAGCCACCACCCTGTACGGCAAATCCCTGTAAAACCAGACGCCAAAACCGCTTATAACCAGCAATGCGCCGAATATGCTCACTGCTGCTATATGTATTTTTTGCCACAGGCCCAACGTAGTATATACCATGTACAGGTTCCATAGGTAGACAAGCACCAAAGGTACATACGCAATCGCAACATATTTGTGCACATTGATAAGGGTCAATGAATAACCGCCTATGAGCTCAAGCCTGAGTTCCGGGTATAACAGCAAGAACCCGCTCATGAGAAGCATAAAAAAGGCTATTGTTATGGCCCAGTGCAGCAGCATGAACACCCGTTTATCAGGCTTTCTCATAGTCAACCCTTACTCCTCTGTCCATCTGCGGCAGGCACCAGTTCCATCTCCAGTATTTGAAATGTCCGTAACCGCCTGCAAGATGTTTCCAGTTAATCATTCCCGGGATTGCAGCATCATAACTCTTCCATCCCTTAAACTGATACGGCTCCCATGCATGGTATATTATTACCTGGCCTGGACGTACAGAAGGAGAAACCTTCGCACGCACATTAAAGGTATTAAAATCATTAAACACCCTGAGCATGTCACCGTCCTTAACACCTTTTTTAGCGGCATCATGGATGTTCACGAACAGGAACGGTTCACCCCTATGCGTCTGCAGCATCAGCTTATCTACCACCCAGATAGAATGTATGCTCCATCGTAAATGTCCGCTCGTCATGTCATAAGGATATTGCTTCCCGCCCATGGCCGGGTTGTCCTTATGCGTAGGCAGTACCTCCTCTGCATCAAAGAACCAGTCGTGATCTATGTAAAACTGCGCCCTCTGGGTAAGCGTGGGATACGGGATCTTTTTCTCTGTGTGCCATGTCAGCGGATTAATGGTATTATTGGGCTCGATATCG
>JAJYJX010000165.1 GCA_021789095.1 bacterium | reverse complement strand
ATTGATGCAATAGCAACAGATATACACGACCTTAATCATGCCAATATAGTCCTTAAGAAGGGACTGAAAAGACTTGAAACACTTACCCCGCACGAGCAGCTTACAAGAATATTAAAGAATACACCGTACGATATACTGCATGCCCGTACACCCGCTTAATCCGCCCTGGCGGACCAACAGTGGCAAACACTAATGGATTGTCTTTGTATAACCGATATTCTTTAATATGCTCTTCATGCGGTTTGTACACGTATTCGACATCGTATAAATCTCGCATGTTTTACAATTGATCAAATCCTTCCTGCATGCCACCTGTTTGAATGTCCAGCACGGTCTGCTGCTGTCAAGATAAGCGCGGCATTTGACCCTGTCATGACGGGTGCACAGCTTCATTTCCCAGCACGGCAGCAATGCAAATAACCTGCGTATGCCTTCAAGGTTCAAACCAACATCCTTTATAAGATGCCTTAAACACCTTACGCGCTCCAGATCAGCTTCGGAATAGTAGCGCCTACCGGATCCTGTTTTATAAGGTATCAAAATGCCGTGGTGCTCGTACATCCTCAGCGTAGGTGCAGCCAGCTTTATTTTTTTAGAAGCTTCACCTATTGAGTACAATTTTTCTATCATCACATTCTTGTCCGTATTGTGTTGAGCTTTCCCCATATAATGGTATGCACCACGGCCTATTTGTCTTCTACTACTGCCCGAACCTTTGCCTGCAGATTTATGGTATATGCCCTTTCCGGCTGTCCCGTGCCTGACTGTACGTAATCTTCATTCTTTATTCGTGTAACAACATCATCGATGTTCCCCGACTCTTTGTAATAGTTCCTGATCCTTTCCACAAATGCATGTGTTGCATGCATGGAATTTGAAATATATTGCCTGGCATCCTCTCCTTCAACAACATATCCGTGGCCGACCGCTATATAATCAATCGGGTACTGTTTCAATTTTTCCAGGCTGCTGAAGTAAGATTTATAGCTTGTTAGAAATTCCGGCAAAATGTCACCTGTTGGAGTTTTGACACCTGCCGCTTCTCCGGTAAACATGATTTTTGCATTCCTGAGATAATAACACATGGAGTCCTTCGTATGCCCCGGGGTATAGATTGCTTCCAGAACATCTTCGCCTGTATCGTACGTTTCCCCGCCCTTAAGCGGCATGTCCAGACTGAACGGTTTGAACGTTATTTCCGGATCATTTATACCCATCATTTTTTCGCCGTCCCGGTTTAAGGATGTTATAAGCTCCACAGCCCGGCTGCTCCGGAGAACATTATCCACGGTATGGTGGCCGCCAACTTTGAGCTGCGGTATGCGCTTTTTTAAATACGAGATTGAACCGAGATGATCGTAATGGCTGTGCGTGAGCAGCAAATACAGCGGTACAGTACCGTATTCCAGACAGGATTGGATCTTATTTATGTAAACAGGTCCCATGATTGTCATACCTGCATCTATCAGGATGCAAAGCCTTGAGCCGGTAATAAGATATATGGGTATTGCGATATTGCCTATCATATAGGCATTCCCTGCTATTCTTTCAGATTCTTTTAACATACTATTTTTAATAATTACAAAGTTTCAAAAAAGCAAACAAAAGATACGATCTTACACATCTTGATTTAAAAGTGCATTATGATAAACACACCGTATATGAAAGATAAATCCATTTTAAGAGATGACAGAGAACTGGAGTTCCCGCATGTTTTCGTACTCAATGCTTCGGCAGGCTCGGGCAAGACTCATAACCTTTCACTCAGGTTCGTTCAATTCCTTCTTTCAAACAGCATAAAAAACAACTTTCTTGAAAATATACTTGCAATCACCTTCACCAATAAGGCAGCGAACGAGATGAAGGAGAGAATTTTAAGACTATTAAAGATGGTCGCCCTTTCAAAAGACAGCAAGAACAGGGATTACCTTAAAGCACTGAACGATGTTTCACCCCTCGTTCATGCCGATCACGGCACCCTTTCAAATAATGCATACCAGTATGTAGACAGAATCATAAAAAACTATACAGACTTCCAGATTAAGACCATAGACAGCTTCCTGAGAACAATTATAAGCGCACATTTAATGGAAACAGGTATAATGCCAGGTTTCGAGATCAGTATGGATTCCAGGCCTTATGTCGAGTACGCGCTGAACGAACTGCTGGAACAGATAGACGTACCGCACGGTACCAGAAAATTATTCGATGAATTCCTGGATACATATCTCCATGTGGAACAAAGAAAGGGGTTTTATCCCGCCGGCGATATAGTTACTATGCTGATAAGCCTGAGGGGATATGAACGCACCAGCGGTGTGGGCATCGTAAGGAGCAACGGCAGTTCACCGTATGCCGGAAAATTGAATCAAATGCTTCAGTCCATTGTTCATGATGCGATTTCACTTCAGTCAATGCTGTCCAATGAGACGAGATTTCATGCGCACTTTTCAGATGCCCTGCACAAACTCATGGATAATAAACCAGACTTCAGCTCCGGGTACTGGCTAAAGCATGACGTAAACGATCTCTTGCTCAAAAACGATTTAACAAAAGAACAGCTTTCACATTTGCAGAAACAATGGGACAGGATCAGAAAAAAACTGCAGGAGATTATAACCCATAGCATGACCGGAAGACTGGCATCATATATAGACATATTCTCCAGAGCGGAGAACCTGATCGACGCCAAGACTCTTAAAGAAAATGTCCTCTTTATAGATGACCTGAATGCGGCGGTACGAAAGCTTATCGATCAACATACTGTTCCTGAGCTTTATTTCAAACTTGGCGAGACCATATACCATTATCTTGTTGATGAATTTCAGGACACAGACAGGGCACAATGGCAGAATATAAAAGAGCTTGTAGCAAACAGCCTGAGCAAAGGTGGTTCCCTGTTTTATGTGGGCGACCGGAAACAGGCGATTTACAGATTCAAGGGAGGGGATCCGCAGCTTTTTGATGAGGTATCAATGGATTTTGGGAATTACTGCACACTCTATAAAGAGTCTTTAAATGAGAATTACCGCTCTTCAAAGGTATTAACAGATTTCTTTAACAATACATTCAAACCTGATAACCTGCAGGTCTTTGCAGAAAATCGGGACGGGCGATTGGACTGCGAGATCCGCAAACGAATCCTGGAGCATCTAAAAAACACTTACAGCGGGGCAGAGCAGAACACAACCGTAATCACGGATGCCGGCAAAGGCGGATATGTGTACATAGAGTACGTCATGGCAGGACCGGACAACCGGGACAAAGCAGGCGACGGTTCTGAAAGTGATACTCCCAAGAAAAAGATCCGGAAGGAAAATGCCTACAGTGCGTGCATCGATAAGACCATGAAGCTGATCATAGAACAGCATGAATCATACAATTATGATTACAAGGATATGGCAGTACTGGTACGTACGAACGACGATGCAATGGATGTGACAACAGGCCTCAAAGCAAGCGGCATACCGGTTGAATCTGAAAGAACAACAGATGTAAGGCAACATCCATTGATAGCCGAAGTTATCTCATTCCTTAAATTTCTCAACGCGCCCCTTGACGACCTGTCCTTTGCGGCCTTTATAACAGGAGATATCTTCACAAAGGCCTCAGCCGTACCGGCTCCAGACGTTTACAACTGGCTTTTTCTGACAATGGAGCAGCGAAGAAAACATAAACAAATGCATGTTTACAAGTTACTCCAGCAGTGGAAACCGGATCTCTGGGAACAATACATCAAAGAACTGTTCAGCAGGATCGGCTATCTGCCGCCATACGATCTGGTATACCTGTTTCTGAACAGAATGAATGTCCAGGAGAATTTTCCCGACGCAGAAGGCTTTTTCATGCACCTGCTTGAACTGATAAAACAGAGAGAGGCTGAGGGAGAAAACAACCTTGACAGTTTTCTTAAGTATTTTCTGGACCCATCAAACAACGATGATGATTTCCTCGTACATCTTTCTTCCGATCAAAATGCTGTTCATGTATTAACGATACATAAGGCAAAGGGGCTGGAGTTTCCTGTCGTAATACTGCCGTTCGCAGTTATGAATGCGGCCGGAGGTTCGCAAAACCAGCTCATTGTAAAACACACGGAACCGTCCGGTGACTTCACAAAAATTGTTTATTACAAATCAGACTATATAAAGCTGCTGTATGACCTTGATAATGATTCAGAGTATGTGCAGGCTTACATAAATAAAATGGCAAATGATTTTATAGATGAGCTCAATGTGTTTTATGTTGCAGTCACACGGGCAAAACATAAACTTTTCATACTGCTTCCCCAGAATGAATCCGACAATCCCCTCTTAAAACTTTTCGGTAGAAAAGAAACAGACCTACCCGCAGAACCAGGAGAGTATGTGGAGTACGGAAGGCAGGAATATGTTAGCAGTACTTTTAAACCAGAAAAAAAACAGACCGTCATAGAAGCAGTTCCTGTTACAGATTGGCAAAAACACATATACGGCATAACAGAGAGGCAGGACGTTATGGGTATCATCAGCGTTGAGCAGCGTGACGCAATCCGCAGGGGCGAGATGATCCATGGTATACTTTCCGGCATTCAATACATTGATAAAGATATACATACATTTGTAGAAGAACTGGTAAGGCGCGCATAT
>JAJYJX010000013.1 GCA_021789095.1 bacterium | reverse complement strand
GGTGTCGATCTCGTCGGTGAGTTCGTATAGTATACATGTATGCCGGTTATTTCTTTTTATTCCTGATCCGCTTTTCCACGCTGTCTATTTTAATGCTGATTATGGACGTCTTTGTCGGATACTCGGCCTTCAGACTGTTCAGCAGTGAAAGGGCGTCCTCGGACCTGCCGGTTTCCTCATAGCAGTCGGCTATCGCAAGCTGTGCCGAGAACCTGTAGCTGCTTTGCGGGTAGAAAGAACCCACTTCCTGGAAATCCTTGACCGCTTCATTGTAACGGCCTGCAAGATACTTAAGGTAGGCGTACTCATACAGATAATTGGCAGGAGGTTTGTCATAGAGTTTCAAAAGCCTTTCATAGCTTTCCGTGGCTTTTTCTATATTACCGGTACTTTCATACCCTGAGGCGAGCTTTGGAAGCAGCTGTTTAAGGTATTCAGGCGAGCTCGTGCTGCCAAGCAGCTTTTCGTATATTTCTACGGCCTTCTGCGGCATATGCTGCTGCTCTTTGTAGATCTGCGCTATGTACATATAAGCGTCGAAAGTGTGTTTGTAATTGGGGTACGTGTACACAAGATCATAGAAATGCTCAAGCGCCGTAGTATAATCATTCAGGTAAAGATAATCCAGCAATCCCAGCTGATACAGTGCATCCTTTCTCACGGAGCTGTTTGGATACCTCTTTATGATGAGTTTATAGATGGTCTCGGCAAGCTCTATATCACCCCTTGCGGTAGCATCGATTGCCGTAGAGTAAAGGCGGTCCGGCTTGTCCCTGCTGCATGAAATGCCCTCATAAACACCTGCAAGCGTTATCAGCAAAACAATAATGAACCTGACTTTTGCAGCCCTCGTTAGAAATTTCATTATACTTCGCAAACCTCGCTGCTTTTCAAATGAACTTTTTAGGTTCATGAGACCGTCAGGCCTCTCCCGGTCCGTTCCCGCTGTCTGTGTCTTCATCGCTGACCTCACTCTCCACTATGCGGACAGCCTTCGTGACCTTCTCGCCCTGTTCAAGTTGTATCAGCCTTATGCCCTGGGTATTCCTGCCTATTATGGATATATCCTTGACATGAAGCCTTATCAGCCTTCCTGTATTTGTTATAATGAATATTCCATCGTCATCTTTCACCTTGATCACAGAGATGACATCGCCTGTTTTTGGCGTGATCTTCACGTTTATTATGCCCTTTCCACCCCTTCTCTGCAGCCTGTACGCAGATATCTTTGTTCTCTTGCCGTAACCGTTTTCTGTCACAACAAGGACCGTGGCGTCCTTTTCAAGCGCATCCATTGCTATCACTTCATCATCCTTATCAAGGGTAATACCGGTTACTCCGTAAGCAGCCCTGCCGACAGTCCTTACCTGCGACTCAGGAAAGCGTATAGCCATGCCCTGCTTTGTGGAAAGTATTATTTCCTGCTTACCGTCTGTAATCCTTACATCAACAAGTCTGTCGTCCTTTTCAAGATTTATGGCTATAATGCCGCCTGATCTCGGATTGGCGTACATTGATAATGCTGTTTTCTTGAGATAGCCCTTGCTCGTTGCCATAAGCAGGAACAAAGGCTCTGCAAGGTCCTTGACGGGCACATAGGTTGTCAGCCTTTCGCCTTCCTGTAAATTCAGCAGTCCGACAATGGGCTTGCCGCTCGACGCCCTTCCTGCCTGCGGTATTTCATAAACCTTCATCCAGTATACCCTTCCCTTGTCCGTAAAGAACAGGATGTAACTGTGAGCAGAAGCAACAAACAGGTTTTCTATAAAATCCTCTTCCCTTATGCCGGATGCCGTCTTGCCCTTGCCTCCTCTCCTCTGGACCCTGTACAGGCTTACAGGATTACGCTTGATGTATCCCTTGTTACTCACCGTAACGATCATGTCCTCGTCCGCTATAAGGTCCTCTATCTCTATGTCTTTTGTCTGGCCTATGATCTCCGTTCTTCTCTCATCACCATACCTCTCCCTTATGTCCTCAAGCTCTGCAACTATCAGCCCCATCAGTTCTTTTTCATCCGCAAGTATGTGTCTCAGCCTCTTTATGTTCTTCTCCGTTTCCCTGTACTCGGTAATGAGCTTTTCAATTTCCATTGCCGTCAATCTCTGGAGTCTCATGTCGAGGATAGCCTTTGCCTGGATGGACGAGAAATCGAACCGCTTGATAAGGCGCTCCTCGGCCTCTGCCCCGCTCTTTGAGCGTTTTATAGTAGCTATAACCTCGTCTATATTCTCAATTGCCTTTTTAAGACCCTCGAGGATATGCAGGTGGTCCTCTGCCTTTTTCAGCTCGAATATGGTCCTGCGTGTTACGACCTCTTTCCGGAACTCTATGAACCTGACGAGGATATCCTTCAGGGACATTATAACAGGCTTACCGTGGTCCAGTGCGAGCAGTATTATACCGAAGGACTCTTCAAGCTGGGTGTGTTTGTACAGCTTGTTGAGTATGATCGCGGGATACTCGTCCTTCTTCAGTTCTATAACAACACGCATCCCTTCCCTGTCCGATTCATCCCGTATGTCGCTTATGCCCTCTATCTCCTTTTCATTCACAAGTTCTGCTATCCTTTCGACAAGCTTGGCTTTGTTTACCATGTAAGGCAGTTCTGTTATTACAATGTTCTCCCGCTCTCCCTTTGCCTTTTCCACGATGACCCTTGCCCTCATCCTGATGACACCCTTGCCTGTCGTGTAAGCCTCTTTTATCTGCTCCTTGCCTGTAATGTAAGCACCGGACGGGAAATCAGGACCCGGTATATAATGCATGAGCTCTTCAGCACTGATATCGGGCTTTTTAACAAGCGTTATCAGTGCATTGATGACCTCCCTAAGGTTGTGGGGCGGGATGTTCGTGGCCATACCTACTGCAATGCCCGAGGAGCCGTTGACCAGGAGATTCGGGAACGTTGCAGGCAGGATCGAAGGCTCGACCAGCGTATTGTCATAATTCGGCACAAAATCGACTGTTTTCTTTTCTATGTCGGACAGCATCTCTTCTGCAAGCCTGTTCATCCTGACCTCTGTATACCTCATGGCTGCAGGAGGGTCCCCATCCACGGAACCGAAGTTTCCCTGGCCGTCAACAAGCGTGTATCTCATCGTGAAATCCTGTGCCAGTCTTACCAGTGTATCATAAACTGCGACATCGCCGTGCGGGTGGTACTTACCGATAACATCACCTACGACCCTGGCAGATTTCTTATAAGGCTTGTCGTGCATATTGCCCAAATCCAGCATTGCGTACAGGATGCGCCTGTGCACCGGTTTCAGGCCGTCCCTTACGTCCGGCAGTGCCCTGCCGATGATTACGCTCATCGCGAAATCCAGGTACGAGCGTTTCATTTCATCTTCGATATCCGCAATTACAATATTACCATGTGCTTCAGTCATGTTATTCCAAAACCTCCTCAAGTGTGTAAACCCCGTCATAAATGGCAAGGCTTTCTAACGGGGTAAAATCTGATCAGGATTTTCTTTCCACTACGGCCAGAGTAAATTTCTTCAATTCATCCAGCTCTGCCGACTGCGGCAAGCCGTCGAGCAGCCTTAAGGCATTCTGTGCAAAGACCTTTGCCTTTTTCTTTGTGTATTCAAACCCACGGTATTTTTCTATAATGCCGTAGACACTGTCAAAGCGATCCCCGTTATCGCCGGAAAGAGCCCTTTTCAGCACGGCTTTTTCCCTCCTGTTGGCATTTGCAAGGGCGACTATCATCGGCATGGTAATCTTCCCCTCTTTAAGATCAACACCCTTGTCCTTGCCCGACAATCTACCGGCCGACGTGTAATCTATATTATCATCAATGAGCTGGAAAGCAATACCAAGTAAAAGCCCGTACTGGCGGAGTTTTAAACGTGCCGTGCCGGATGACCTGCCCATTATGGCGCCGCTCTCGCATGATGCGGAGATAAGGTATGCAGTTTTCTTCTTTATTATCGTGTAATAATCCCGCTGGGACAAGCGGACGTCACGACTGAGCTTCAGCTGTACAAGCTCCCCCTCTGCCATCAGGCTGAGAACCCGCGTAAAGAGCTTCAGCAGGTCATTGTTCTTTGCATCGGCAATTATCGAGGATGAACTTGCAAACAGGAAATCTCCGACAAGTACGCTGCTCTTGTTGCCCCATATGTGGTTAGCGGAAGGATTGCCGCGCCTGTGCCTGGCATTGTCAACGACATCGTCATGCAGCAGCGAAGCAGAATGATACATCTCTATCGCTGCCGCAATCTTTACGTAAATCTCTTCCGGAACGTTGAACATCCGTGAAGTCAATATGACGAGATACGGCCTTATCCTCTTGCCTCCGCTGTTTATAAGGTGCCTGCTTATCTGCGTTATTGCAGAGAGGTTATGGGAGGTAAGCTTTTTTATATACCTGTTTACCGCATCAAGGTCGTTCGTTATAGAATCTGCTATCACCATAAATTACTGTAAGAACCCTATCTTCTGTACCTGCTGCTCCTGCGTTAATTTTATTTCGCCAAACCTGTCTTCGTACTTCTTCATATTATCAGTCAGCGCATTTATCAATCGCTTCATGTGGATGGGGCTTGTCAGTACCCTGCTCCTTACCTTGCCCTGCGGTGCCTGCGGCTGAACATATATAAAATCTATTATAAATTCAGTTTCGGTGTGATTTATAAGTGCAAGGTTTGAATATACACCCTGGGCAGTAGCTTCATCAAGCTGAATCTGTATACCCGCGTCTTTCTTTTGTTCCTGATTCTGCTGCATATGTGACCTCCTTTGTTTTTAATAATACAATTTTAAATCAAATCAACAAAAAGATTAAATCCCAGACCGCTTTTTACCCCGTTACACCAATAAAGATGATATTTTCTCTCAGTCTAAGTTTAACAGGTCATTACTGTTTTGTCTGAAAACTGGTGTAAGGGGGTTTTCATCACCTGCTTCTGACATATATATTGACATAATTTCACCATACTATACAAGGAGGACATAAGGAGATAAGTATATGAAGCTGGTTATTTTTATGGCACTGTGCCTGATCGGCCAGCTTGCCATGGAAGTCATTGCCCGTACGTTCAAACTCTGGATATATACTTCGAAGAAAAACTTCCTGATCCATATTGTACTGGCGGTCACAATTGTTTTCGGCGGCCTTTCGTATCTTCTCGGCGGCCTGCACTGGTATATAAGGTATCCCGTTGGCGCTGCAGTGGGCTTTTTATACGAGTACAGCAATGCATCCGGTCTTGATATGTTTTATTTTCCGGACAACAAGTTTTTAATTTTTAAGGGCAGGGCATCAATCCTGATCGTGATCTCACTCATGTGGGGACTGTACCCCCTTATTGTACCAGTTGTGTACAGCTCCATAGCCCCGCTTATCATGCACGCGCACTAAAAAGATTTATTATCATGCCGTGGAGCAGTCCCTTGCGGGATATGCGGCAATTATTCATCCCGGTTGCATCCATGATCTTTATCAGTATCATCAGCCCTGGAAGCAGTATGTCTGCCTTGTCAATTTCCAGTTCTGTAAACGATCTTATCTCTTCTATCCCGAGCACCAAAAGCTTTTTGTAGAATGCCTTTAAATCATCTATTGCAAGCCCGTTCGCAGGTTTCAGCGTATTGTATATCGTCCCTATATTGCCCGGCACACCTACCTGTATCTGGGGCTTCAGGCTGGAAACACGCTGGAGTATGTTCCTGAAATCGCTGTCAATCGCACCGTTAACAGCCCCGAGTTCCGCGTCTGAAGGAGGATCATGATGGATAAACTGTTCTTTCAGCCGCACTGCACCGCTCTCTATAGATACTGCAAGCTCTATTTCGGAGCTGCTGCCCACAGACAGTTCGGTACTTCCACCGCCTATGTCGATTATAAACGCTTTCTTGTTGCCTATATCTATGCCGTTGACAGCCCCGGTATGTATGAGCCTTGCTTCTTCGTCCCCGGATATGATCTCCATGCCGAATCCTGTTTTCTCCCTGACAATGCCGGTAAAATATTGTGCATTCTTTGCTGTCCTTAGAACGCTGGTCGAGATCAGCCTCAGTTTATCAATCCTGTATGACTCAATGATTGACTTTATCTCAATGAGTGCTTTAAGGGTCCTGCTGATGGCCGGCTGCTTGAGCATGCCGTCGGCAAACATGCCTTCGCTCAGCCTGTTCGGATACCTTACATATTTGACAAGTTCATACTGCTCAGCCCTGCCCCTTCCTATGGCGAGCCTCATTGCATTCGTACCAAGATCAACTACAGCAACCTGTTTCATACGCAAATATGATTAAAACCCAAACCCCATCGGGCTAATCGGAGCCCTTCCTGTATTTGCCGTCCGAGTCTACCCACTTTTTTACCGCATCAAGCGCCTTCGGGAGGTCCTTGCGCGTAAGGTAATCCTCTATGAACCCGGGTATCATTACGCCTACGTCAACCTTGCTGCCGTATCTGGCAAGCGTGCGGTTATCATCCAGCCTATAGAACTGCCAGTATCCGTACAGCTCTTTAAGGTCATTATTGTAGCCCGGATCCAGGTGCCACTGCGCCCTGTATATGTCGTTCTGAAACTTGTGGTAAACGCGGTACCTGATATTAAAGACCGTTATCTTCAGCAAAAACTCCGTGATATTGTCATCACTACTGCTTTTCACCAGTTTTGACTCCCTGAGATCCGGAAGATACTGTTTCTGGCATTCCGTACATTTTATCAGCCTCCATACCTCATCAATGGGCCTGTCAAAGATTAATGAAGCCTTTATCAGCGATTTTTTGCTTCTCCCTTCGCCGGAATCCTGTTTAAGGACAACTATCTTGCCCGCTTCCAGATCAGCGGTATCGGTAACACTTAAACCTGCAAGTGCTTCTTTGGGCAAAGGCGGTGAAGAGAGCTTTAAAGTATTGTCCGGATATGCCGTGCTGCCATGGAAACAGAAAATCGTTATCACAGAGACAATCGCTGCAAGGATCAAAAACCTGCCGGGATGCTCGCAATGCCCATGCGTATTCATAAAGCCTCCTGTAAATTCCGTTCGAAAGTAACGGGCTTTAATCCCCGTCCCTCCCGGAAGGAATTGATTTTTTCATTATATCATTGTTACGCATTTATATGCAATAATCCTCTTAAACCGTAGCCGATTAGAAAGGACAAACCCGCAACCCCAAGGCTTATTGCACTCATCTCAAAGAACCTGCTCCAGAACGGAAGTTCTTTTGTTACGGAGATGAAATAGGTAAAGAAAAGTATGACGACAACGGCTGCGATTATCGATGATGCTATGGCGAAATGATAGCTATGGAAAACAAAAAACGGTGCAACAAGCAGCGCAACGGCAATGATATAAGCTACGCCTGTATACAGGGAGGCTTTCAGAGGATTTTTATCTCCGGCATCCGATTTTTTCGCAAGGTACTCGGATGACATCATTGACAGGGCGGCCGCAATCCCGGTAATCAGGCCTGCAACCCCTATAAGACGGGTATTCTGGAACGCAAATGACAATCCGGCAAGCGTGCCGGTGAGCTCCACAAGTGCGTCATTCAGTCCGAGGATCATGGAACCTATATAATTGAGCTTGTCCTCGTCGATGAGGGATATCAGTTCCTTCTCGTGCTTCTCCTCTTCTTCAATCACCGATGCTGCCTCATCAAACTTATCGGCGATTTGTCTGTAGCTGTACTGTGCCTTGTCCTCGCCCTTTTCCATAATCTTTATCGCAAATGTCAGGCTGAACAGCTTCACAATGACAGCGTACAGGAAGATCTTGAACATGTACGGTTTTACATCGATCTTTGTATATTTTTTCCATATCTCATAATGACGGAGCTCATCGGCGCATATCCTGCCGAGGACCTCCCTGTTCTTGTCCTTCGAGCTCTCGGAGAGCCTTTTATAAACAAGATGCTCCGTGATCTCGTTTTTCTGGAATGCTATCAGTACATTCCTCAGCCCTGCGTTTAAAGCTTTATCATCCATATCACTCCTCCAAAAACTGGTTCCTGCTTAATAAATAAGCACACTGTACGAAGGCTTGGCAAATAATCCCTTGCTTGACTATTCATGCCTTAACTCATAGAAATAACCAAACGGAGGCTTGATGCTATGAAAAGGCTTTTATGGATTTTTCTGATTATCGGCATTATGCAGTCCTGCACGCACAAATCAAACATAATAAGGATAGGCGTTGCAGGGCCTATGACGGGCGATCAGTCGGTTTTCGGCTGGGATGAAAGGCACGGGGTAAAGCTTGCCGTACAGGAATGGAACAAGAAGGGAGGAGTGCTGGGCAGGAAGATAGAAGTCATCGTTGAAGACGACCAGCACGATCCCAGGCAGGCCGTTGCAGTTGCCAACAGGCTTGTGTCAGACGGCGTGATCGGCGTTATAGGCCATTTTAACAGCAATTGTTCCATACCTGCCTCTGCGGTTTACAACAGGGCAGGGACCCCCATGATCTCGCATGGCTCCACAAACCCCCAGCTTACGGAGCAGGGTTTCAATAATGTGTTCCGCGTATGCGGCAGGGACGACCAGCAGGGAAAGATCGCGGCTGATTTTGTATGTAATAAGCTCAAGCTTTCCAGAATAGCCATCATCCAGGACAAGACGACGTATGGCCAGGGACTCGCCGACGAGTTCAGGAAATGGCTGGGCCCCGGCTGTAAGGTCGTGTATTACGGCACGATTGTCCAGGGCGACAAAGACTTCAGGGCCGTGCTTACAAACGTCAAGGCTCAGGACCCCGACCTCATATATTACGGGGGTGTTTACCCGGAAGGCGGCCTGCTTGCCAAGCAGGCAAGACAGCTCGGCATGAAGGCCGTATTTATGGGCGGAGACGGCATCATGGGCCCCGAGTTTATAAATATAGCAATGACAGCGGCGAACGGCGTATATGCAACATTCGGTCCTGACATAAACAAGGTAAAGACAGCGTCCGCATTTATTAACGGCTATAAAGATTTGTACGGCGAACCCGGACCGTATTCAATATACGCCTATGTTGCGGCAACTATACTCCTGACCGCGATCGAAAACTCAAAAACGGCGGAGCCCGGGCAGATTATCGCGTATCTCCACACACACAGCTTTGACACGGCGCTCGGTCCTATTGAGTTTGACAGGAAGGGCGACGTTGTCCACAGTCCTTACGTGGTCTGGCAGGTAAAAGACGGGAGATGGGTGCAGCTGTAGCACCCTGATTTATAAAACAAGGGTGGTCGCAAATTGCGGCCACCTTAAGAAGCTCAATATTTAAGTCGGACACCGTTATCCATATATTGAGCCATAAATTCAATCCATGCTGAAAGAAAAAGAACACATTAAAAACCTGGTAATAAATGAACAGTATAAAGAACTGTGCCGGCTTGTAAGGGAGAAAAAAAGCAGGCTATCCGTATTGCTTTCATTGAGCTATACCACAGACAATAATATCAGATTCAGGGTTATAAAGGCCGCCGGTCATGCAGTATCCGCTATAGCAGACCGGGAAGCGGACTTTATTCGTACCGTTATAAGCAACCTGTTGTGGTCGCTCAACGATGATTCCGGAAGCGTCGGCTGGTCGTCCCCGGAGCTTCTGGGTGAGATTGTGAGTGCAAGGATAGATCTTTTCAGGGGATACATCCCTCTGATTATTTCTTTGCTTCATATAAAAGAACCATTTTTCAGGCCCGGCGTATTATGGGCAATGGGCAGGATTGCGGCAAAAGAACCTTCATCTATAAAACCTTATGCGCCTTATATAACTATGTACCTTGCTGAGCCATTGCCCGAAACAAGAGGATATGCCGTATGGTGTCTTGGCCAGATAAAAGCCCAAGTGCCCGGGGAACACATCAAGCGCTTATTGGAGGATACTTCAGAGATCTATCTCCTGGATAATGACGGCAACATATACAAAAAAACTGTAGGCAAAATTACAGGGGAAGCCATCGGCAATAGCGGGTGAGTACCCGGCTTCATGGGTGATTTAAACCTGCCCAACGTCAAGGACAGCCCTCCCCTTTTCTCCCTCATTCGCCTGCCCTATTCAACCTTTTTCAGAATGTCCGGCATATAATAAGCTATCCTTAAAAAATCATTCGGCGATGTGAATCCGAATCTAAAAAGGTCAAGGTCCAATGTATCTATAGGGGAGAATTCAGGCATAATCTTTTGAAGATACATAAGGATTGCGTCAGTACATACCCATTTCTTAGATGTTATTTCAGGAACTTTTAATGGAATCTTTAATCCCAATCTATAATAAATCATCATGTTCGATATGTTAAAGACGCCCCTGAATAAATTGTAATGCGTGCCTTCGAACTGCTGCATGGAATTCAGGAACTCCATACGCTGTTTTTCATTCCTCCATACGGGTCTTAATGCCATCGGAGACTTATCCGATCTGAAAAAATGAGAAGCCGGCAGTTTTTTTGCAACAGGGTAGACAATGTTTAAAGTTTCGTTATTTTCCAATACAACTGCAGAGTGATCATACATGGTACAGGAAAGCTTTCTCCACAGTGCATAAAAAAAGCCATACGTCTGAGTAAGGAGTATATCGCCCGGGGCAAGTTTAGAATAAAGATTTGTGCTTCTTGAACTGTTCCCAATACTCAAAGCAACATCAGAACATCGCTTGTTCTTTTTAAGATACATAACCTTCCTATTCCACTTTCACACTTTCTTCTTTAACAAAAACATTTCCGTTAAAAAGAGCTATTAATTTTTGATCACCTTCTCTCGTCACTTTAATCTGGTAAGAGCCGGTCCTCTTCGTTCTGCTGAGTTCCTCTGCTTCTGCAATGAGTCTGTCACCTGCGAAAGCGGGATTGGTAAAGTTTATATTCGCGGATACCGCCAAAGCTATTTTACCATGGCTATTGGACGCAACTGCAAAAGCAAAATCTGCGAAAGAAAAGATCGCTCCTCCCTGGCACACATCCACAGCATTCAGCATGTCCTCTCTTATTATCATTCCTATCCTGGCATAACCGATCCTTACTTTTAACAATTCTATATTCAACCACACCGCCATTTTATCTTTTTCTCTCATAAATCTTGCAATTTTCCCTGCCATGAATACCTACCTCCAGTGTTTATAAATACTTTCTAAGTCTTTATAATATTTACGGCCTGAAAATTCAAGAACGTCGGGAAGGATGCCCTCACATCCTTTTTGGGGATTCAGATTAAATATTTGCAGGATCTGTGTTGCCGCTTCTCCTGTTACCTGCTGGTGGTGGACATCAGCCACCTTTTTCTTTCACAGAGCAAGACTTATCAATATCCATAAATCCTCCTTTGTTTAACTTTCTTATATCCCCCTTAGATTAAGAGGGACTAAGGAGATTATGTTTAAGACAAAATCTGCTGGTTTTGAGCTTTTTAGGATAAAATTGAAGAAGATTTATCAAACAAAGTTTTGCCATTCCCGTGAAAACGGGAATCCAGAACCCAGAATCTCAATATTTAAGTCAGACCCCGAGCCTACCTACCGGACAGGGCCATCAGAACACCGTTGCCTTTGCCGGCTTCACGTAAAAGAGCCCAGTCGGCTGATTCGATTGGTACGGATTGGAGAGGTTGAAGATCACATAATTACCCCACTGAGTCAGGTCAGAATCAAACGTGCAGTTGCATGGACTCGCGGTGCAGGCGCCTGGATTCGTGCAGTTGGTGGGCTGGCCGGTCGCCGCGCCACTGGTGATGAGTTGCGGGAAGTTACCGTCTTGGTCATGGGGAGGCTGTTGTATCGCGAAGCACGCACCAGCGCAGGAAGCGTCATCGTAGGCCCAAGCCATCCAGCCGACATTGGCAGTATTTGCGATCGCGATCTCCTGCAGTGCCGGGGTCGTGCCGCCCCATGTGTTGTAGGGCCCGAACTCACCCAGAATAACAGGAAAGGCGCCAAAGTGACTGGCCGACGACGCGGTTCGGGCCGCCACCAGCCGGTTCATGAAGTTCTGCGCCTGAGAAGGGGTGCTGCCATAGTCATGGTAGGAGAAAATAATGTTGTGCTGCGGGTCGTGGTCGTAGATATATTGACCATACAGCTCGATGGGCTGGATCGCCTGACCCTGGCCGCCGTCGATCACGAGCGTCTCGCTGAACCCGGCAGCACGCAGGTTCTGGACCGCGGTGACGTAAGTATCTCGGAATGAGACGCTAGTCCCGCCGTCGCCCCACTCGTTGGCGATGTTTATCATAGTATAGCGCGCATATGGGTCAATCAGCGACTTCGCGGCGATGAAGCTGTTGACGCAGGAGTTGATAACGGACGGGTCCGTAGAACCGCTCGTACCTCCCGCTGGGGGGTTTGCACATGTAATGATCGACACGACGTGAAGGTTCTTTAATAGATTCATCCAGGTGTAGTGATTGGGGTCGGTGTCGAGATACCACTGGAACACTCGCATGATATTGGCGCCGCTGTTCGCGATGCCGTCGCTGGTGAGGCTCGCGTACGCCCAGGCCTGATCCTGGTGGGCAGCGTTCATTCCCATCGGCTTGAACTCCACGCCGTTGGCGTCATAAATCTTGCCGTTATAGGTAAAGAACCCGTTTCCGGTGTTGTAGCCAGGACGGTTGACCGTACCGCTGCCGGATGAGGTGACGGTTACGGTGGCTTGCGCGAACTTCGTCGGATCCGCCACGCTGGTTGCGACCACGTGGCAGGTGGTGGCGGAGGCCGGGGCCGTATACACACCGGCCGGAGTTATCGAACCGCAACCAGATGGTTCCCGCACCGACCAGGTTACCGCGGTGTTCGGGGAGCCTGTGACAATAGCGGTAAAGGTGGCTTCGGTGCCGGTTTGGATTGAGACCGCGGTGGGAGCGATGGATACGCCGACGACCGTCGGTGACGGCGGATTTGAATTAACACCGCTTTTAGTTTGAGTGCATCCGGGTAATACCGCCATTGACAATACGAGTATCAAACTTCCTATAACCAATTCCTTAATTTTCATAGCGCCCTCCCCTTCGTGTAGTATCGTCGTATGAGGTCTGATAGAAATAATAGACACCAATTGGCTCATGACACAATCCTTTTCTCGTAAAAGAATGGGGTCAGTATAAGAGAGATTGCTTCGTCGTGGCGCCTTTGGCGCCACTTCTCGCAATGACGATAATCCTAGTTTTTCAACAGCCTGAAAAGATTTGACTCCTTTTTTCCGGACAGGACACATTGACACCGTAACCACGATATTGATCCGGAGTATCTCGATGTGTCAGTTCCAGCCCAGACAATATTTATGCATAAAGTTAAACCCGGGCATACAGTGTTTGCGTATATTTTTGAAGGGGGAGCTTACTTCGATAAAGGGCAAGACTCGTTCGCCTACGAAGTCGAGGGCGAGAATTACTTTGACTTTAAAAGCGTAAGTAATTCCTTGGAATGAAGGTTATAGGGGACAGCTGTCCCTGTTTTACCCTGTTTTCTGTTTTTCGTTTTTCCGTGCTGTTTTTCCCGTATTTTCTCTCATTTTTTATGCCTTTTTCATTTATCCCTGCTGTATATTTTATTCATCAGTTTTTTAATTAAAGGAGAACGCGGGTCTGCATCCTTCATGAGGTCAACACATTTCAAAGCTTCTGCCTTCTCTCTTGTTTTTAAGTATAGCAAGCCTGCATTATAGAAATCATCACATGCTTTTGTTGGAAAATTTAATGTCTCATATGCCAATCCACGACTACGATATGCATCACTTCTATGTTTATAAACATCAGATTCTTCAGGTTTTGATTCTATTACTTTCGTGTAATCATCGATTGCCTTCCGATATTCGCCCAGATAAAAATAAGCGCCTCCTCTGCCAAAATAAGCATTAGCATCTTTGGGGTCTAATGCTATTGCTTTTGTACAATCATCAATCACCTTCCGATATTCGCCCAGATAAAAATAAGCGCCTCCTCTGCCAAGATAGGCATCAGCATCTTTAGGGTTTAACTCTATTGCTTTTGTGTAATCCTCAATCGCCTTCGGGTATTCTCTCAACAAATAATAAGCATATCCTCTGCCTCTGTAGGCATCAGCATCTTTAGGGTTTAACTCTATAATTTTACTAAGCTTGTTTATCCGGTCACTTTGTATTTGTCCTGTACAGATATTTGCAGCAGCGAATATTACTACCAAAAAAATAACAAGAAAGGCGGTCTTTTTCATAAACTCTCCTCATAAAAATATGATATAATCTTAATACTACGTTACAGTTTATTTAGCAATCATCCAGCGCGGTTAACCGCTGTTTTGCTTCAGGAAATGAAATTGTCCGCTTCACTTTTCCTGCATACCATGCTTTATTAACAAACGGACGGCTTATGTTCAAAAAGACACTCAAAAAAATCAGGCATTTTATGTTCAGGATGATGTTTAACCTTTATCCTCCTTATATCGGTGCAGGCATCCGCATACCTCATATATCGCCGGATTATACAACGTTTGATGTCGTGATGAAGCTCAGGTTCTTTAACAAGAACTACTTCGGCACGCATTTCGGGGGATCGCTCTATTCCATGTGCGATCCGTTTTTCACGATCATTCTCACAAGGAACCTCGGCAAAGACTACATTGTCTGGGACAAGCATGCATCCATACAATTCAAGAAGCCCGGTCGCAACACGATACATGCGCACTTTCATATACCGAAAGAAAAAATCCTCGAGCTCAGGCGCCTTGCGGATGAAAGCAAGAAGATAGAGCCCGTGTTCACGATAGACCTGAAGGACGATGACGATACCCTCATCGCACACGTGGAGAAAACGGTCTACATAAGAAGAAAAGACCGTGACATGAAATAAACCTGCGCTCTCCTGTTGTCTGACTGGCACAAGGTATGGTATACGCAGGCTATGAAGATCTTTATCCAGCAGGTTGTGAACGGCATTACGACCGGCAGCGTTTATTCGCTGATCGCGCTCGGCTATACCATGGTCTACGGTATCATCGAGCTTATCAACTTTGCTCACGGCGAGATCTACATGATCGGCGCGTATGCAGGGTTGATCGTACTTACTGCCCTGGGGTTCGCGCACCTGCACGGAATAAGCATGCTGATAATAGGCCTGCTCGCAGGCATGCTCCTGTCCGCTGCTTACGGATTCACGATCGAAAAATTCGCATACAAGCCCCTGCGCAGGTCCTCCCGCCTTGCCCTCTTAATTACCGCACTCGGCGTTTCGATATCCCTCCAGAACTTCGTCATGATAGGACAGGGGGCATCCGATAAATCATACCCCTCGGTAAACATGCTGAACACGGTCTACTCTCTGTACGGCGTTTCCATAACCGCAAACCAGATCATCATCCTCGCTGTTGCAGTGGCAATCATGATCGGGCTCGACCTGTTCATAAACCGGTCCATGACAGGATGGGCTATGAAAGCGGCTTCGCAGGACATGGTTACGGCGCAGCTAGTGGGCATAAATATTGACACCGTCATATCCATTACATTTATTGTCGGTTCAGCACTCGCAGGCGCGGCAGGCGTACTGGTGGGATTTTATTACGGCATAGTAAACTTTTATATAGGCTACCTGGCAGGCATGAAGGCCTTTACCGCAGCGGTGCTGGGCGGTATAGGGGACGTACGCGGCGCAATGATCGGCGGCATCATGATCGGGCTTTTTGAAAGTCTCGGGGCTGCCTACATATCCTCCGATTACAAAGACGCATTTGCATTCATCATACTGATACTCCTGCTCCTTATAAAGCCGTCGGGCCTGCTCGGTAAGGACACATGAACGGCAGACTGCGTGGACTGCTTCTCCGTCAGTGTCAAAAAGACTATGCCTGCATCTTTGAACGCTATGTCCGTTCAGCAAAAACAGCTTTGTGCGGCGAGCAGAGGAGAAAACTCTTTCCTTCAGCAGGTTTGAGCGGATGAACAAACTTCCTTATCGTAATGTTCTTGTTAAGCGCATCATCAAATCATACGTAATCCCCTGCCTGTGGATATTCGCAATAGCAATACCGATAGCCGGCATTACAAAGGCCGTCTTCGCAGCGATGCTTCTTTTCATAGCCCTGCTGATATTTAACCTGTTCATAAGAAACAGATCCCCTCTGAAGCGCACAGAACACCGGAGATCCACCGAAGCAGTATCACTCTATATTACAAGGTACGGCTGGATGCTCGTATTCACGTCATCCGTCATAATCCCGCTGTTCCTTAACAATTATGCAATCGACGTTGTAACCTCGGCATTGTTCTACACCATGCTTGCACTCGGACTGAACCTGCTTGTCGGTGATCTGGGGCTTTTGAACCTCGGGTACATCGCATTTTACGGCATAGGCGCATATACATATGCAATCCTCTACTCAAAATTCGGGTTCGGCTTCTGGAGTTCGGTAGGACTTGGAGGCTTAACATCCGCTGCAATAAGCCTGCTTATCGCGATACCTACTTTGAAGCTCCAGGGTGATTACCTTGCGATTGTCACACTCGGGTTCGGAGAGATAGTAAGGATTACGCTGAATAACTGGGACAGCCTTACCAACGGCCCGAACGGCATCATGGGCATACCAAGACCTTCATTTCCGGGCCTGAAGTTTTTGTCCGGCATAAGTTTTTATTACCTTGCGCTGCTGTTTGTCATTGTACAAATCTATATAATCTCCAGACTTGGCAGATCAAGGTTCGGGAGGTATGCCGTTGCAATAAGGGAAAACGAGCAGGCATCAGAAATGGTCGGCATAGACACATACAAAATAAAGATCCTTTATTTCATGCTCAGCGCATTCTTCGGAGGCATTGCGGGCGTGCTGTTCGCATCAAAACAGATGTTTGTATCGCCCGACAGCTTCACTTTCATAGAATCCGTGTACGTGCTTGCAATGGTAATACTCGGCGGCATGGGCAATATCGCGGGCGTCATAGCAGGCGCATTCACGCTGGTAGTCCTGCCCGAACTCCTCAGGGGGTTTGTCGTATACAGGATGCTGATATTCGCGCTCCTGCTTATCACCATGATGCTGTTCAGGCCCGAGGGCCTGTTCGGCAAATCCCGTTAGAACTCCCTTGTTTTCAAACGCATCGTTCGGGTTCGCGGGTATTGATTATTCCAGCATCACTTCATAATATATGAACCTCTAAAGGAGGCATATCTCATGAAACGGATTATATCTGTTTTATTCATATTTCTGATTTCTATTCCTGCATACGCAGGCACAAAGATAGACCCCTTTTTAACGGGCATTTACAATGCCGTAAACAATCTGTCCTTAACAGGTATGCCATCGATGCTTTCAGCAAATGCAGTGACCCAAACAGCATCAGGAAATATACTGGTTGATGTCCTGATAAGAACAACATCACCTGGCACCATAAAACGCTTTGTAAAGGCCGGTGGAGGTTCAACAGGCACATCCGTAAACGGGATTATAACTGCACGAATACCGCTTTCCATGCTTTACAGCCTTGCACAAAGGCAGGACTGCATAAACATCTCATTGTCAAAACGCATGTACCCGCTGCTGGACAAGAGTGTACCTGCGGTAAACGGTAACATTGTTCATGCAGGAGGCAGCGGACTTCCGAGGCCGTACACGGGAAAGGACGTGATCATAGGGGTTGTCGACACGGGCATTGATCTGACCCATGCCGACATGCATTATCCCGACGGCAGCACAAAGGTCATAGCGCTGTGGGACCAGACAACCAGCGGCACGCCTCCGAACGGCTATTCGTACGGCAATGTGTGCACGGGCTTTCAGATCAACGCAGGCAAGTGCAATGAACAGGACACGGACGGCCACGGCACGCATGTCACGGGCATAGCAAACAGCAGCAATGCCACGTACACAGGCATGGCGCCTGATGCCATGCTTGTTATCGTAAAAACGGACATGTCAGAGGCGCACATAATCGACGGTATCAATTATATCTTTTCCCTTGCATCCCTGTACAACAAGCCTGCTGTTATAAACCTCAGCCTTGGCGCACAGTACGGGCCGCATGACGATTCATCAAGTATGGAGCAGGCCCTTGACGGACTCGTGACTCAGGCACCTGCAAGAGCTGTTGCCGTTGCAGCGGGCAACGATGGAGGGAATCCCATACACCTCGGATTCACGGCAAATGAAGGCTCTTCGTATGCATCGTACTTTTCCGTCGTTACGAACCGTATCAACGCAGGGCTGTCGTACCTTGATCTATGGTACAACACAGCATCGCCTGACCTATCGTTTGCACTCGGCGTCATAAACACGTCCGGTGCCATATTGGCACAGACCTCTTTTGTAAGCCCGGGCAATACAGGAGCTCTGACCTTGTTATCCAATGGAGGCACAGACTACGGCTATGCCCAGGTAGATGCCAGCAACACGGCATCCGGCGGAACAAAGGAAAATGAAGTGGCGCTGTATATTACAAACAACGGCAATACGTCAATAGACCTGACCCAGTCACAGAACGGATTCAGGTTCGTTCTGCTCATAAAGAACAACGGGACATCTGCCCAGCAGTTGAACGCATGGATTTACACTGAAAACAGCTTGTTCGATACAATCACATCCATATCCGTTACTGGATACAGTATGGTACAGGGAAACACTTCCGACACGGTCTCCACCCCTGCTACGGCAAAATATGCGATTGCAGCGGGCTCTTTTGTTACAAAGACGCAGTGGCTGTCAGTAGACGGTAATCCGTATCATTTCCTTGATACAGTGCCAATAGGAGACCTTTCGTTCTTCTCGAGCAGAGGGCCCTCGCCTGCCCCGTCGGTAACCGGACAGAAACCTCTTATAGCTGCGCCGGGTGAGGTCATCGTGTCATCACTGTCAACAGCCGCGTCTTTCCAGACAGCGTTGATAACAAGCGACGACACACACGTGGTTCTGCGCGGCACAAGCATGGCTTCACCCCACGTAGCAGGCGCTGTTGCACTGCTCTTCGGCAGGAACAACGGCCTTACCATTACGGACACCATAAGCTTGCTCGAAAGCAGCGCAACGCAGGACGCAACAACAGGCACGGTACCGAATAATGACTGGGGATACGGTAAACTAAATGCACTTGCCCTTGTACAATCAGCAGCAGCGACACCATCAGACACAACACCGCCCGTCATATCCGGTGTAACTGCGATAACCGGGACAAACACAGCAGCGATTTCATGGACAACGGATGAACTCAGTTCAAGCCATGTTAAGTACTGGAACGTATCAACCCCGGGTTCATGGGTCTCCACAGGCACAACAACAATGACTGCTGCGCATACCGTAAACCTTGCTTCCCTTACCACGGAAACAACCTATGCGTATCAGGTAATATCCGTGGATCCCATGGGGAATATGGCTGTTTATCCTTCAAACGGCTCAGGCCTTAACTTTACAACAGGCTCTGCCGAACCTCCCGCATCAGCGCCTCAGTCTCCGACAGATCTTATTGCTGCCGCAGGCAACGCACAGGTAACATTGACGTGGAACCCGTCGAACGGCGCAACAGATTACAGGGTATATCAATCAACGACATCGGGCGGGCCGTACACCAATACAGCGTCCACCGCTGGAGTTTACTATACTGCTACAGGCCTGACCAACAATACAATCTATTATTTTGTCGTTACAGCCCTGAACCGCGCGGGTGAAAGCGCATATTCAAACCAGGCAAGTGCCACGCCGGCCGGGACCGGTCCTGCTCCGGCACCGGGCAGCAAATCGGCCGGCTGCACGTGTGCACAGTCTGGCGGGAATTCCAGTACAGGGGACTTGCTTCCCGTAATCATGCTGTTCATAGGCTGGCTCGCAGTGCTGAGGTGGATAAAACGGGAAAACCGATAAAACTGCTTGAATATTTAAGTATTCCCTGATGAAATTTATCCCGTTGGGAAACACCGCATTTTCTTCGCCTGTACAAAGGATAATTGTCGGCTGAGATAGATGGAGCTGGAACTTAAACTGAGTCAGGTTTTCTAACGGGATAAACTATGCCGGAAAATACAATACTTTCAATAAAACATGTAAGCCTTATGTTTGGAGGCTTGAAAGCCCTTGATGATGTCAACATCGACATTGAAAAAGGCGAAGTGCTGTGCATTATAGGCCCGAACGGCGCAGGTAAAACAACGCTGTTTAACTGCATTACAGGCTTTCTGAGGCCCTCGTCCGGCAGCATAGTTTACGATGATGATGCCGAACTTATAGGCAAAAAGCCCCACGAGATAGCAGGTTACGGCATATACAGGAGTTTTCAGAACCTTGCACTTTTCAACCAGCTCAGCGTGCTGGAAAACCTGCTGATAGGCGGATTGAAGAGAAGCGATTTTTCATACGGCATCATGGACACGCTCCTGATCACGGATAAATTCAAAAAGATTGAAAGAGGCCTCAGGAGCGAGGCTTTAAGCATGCTCGAGTTTGTAGGCATATCCGGAAGAAAAGACATGAGGGCCGGTGAACTTCCTTACGGCGAAAGAAAACTGCTCGAACTTGCAAGGGGACTTATTACAAAACCCAGGCTGCTGCTGCTCGACGAGCCTGCCGCAGGGCTGAACCCTACGGAAAAAACAGAGCTTGTAAGCGCAATAAAGAAGGTATGCGAGCAAAAGATAAATGTCGTGCTTATAGAGCATGATATGCGTTTTGTGTCGGATATTGCAGACTGGATAGTGGTACTGGATTACGGCAAGAAGCTCGCGGAAGGCCTGCCTGAAGACATAAAAAACAACAGGGCCGTCATAGAAGCCTACCTGGGAACATGACAGGGGCATAAAGGGAAAAGTTTGATCCGATCAGTCTTTTTCATACAGGGCATCGAGCTGGGTTTTAAAGTTCTCTATGACCCTGCTCTTCTTCACCTTCATCGTCGGGGTAAGCTCACCCGACTGTATTGTAAATTCGTGATCTGATACTACAAATTTCTTTATTGTCTCGAACGATGCAAGCTGTTCATTGAACCTGTCCACTTTCTGCATGATAAACGAGTAGACCTTCTCGCTGCGGCTCAGTTCCGCATAATCTTTGAAAGCTATGTTATTCTGCCCTGCCCACTCTGTTATGGCCTGCTCATTAAGGACGAGCACGGCTGTAAGGTATTTTTTATTATCCCCGTAAACCACGCACTGGGCTATATGAGGATCGGTTGTAAAAAGGTTCTCAATGTTCTGTGGCGTTATGTTCTTTCCGCCCGCCGTGATTATAAGGTCTTTTTTCCTGCCCGTTATCCTGATAAAGCCGTCTTTGTCCATGTCACCGATGTCTCCGGAATGCAGCCATCCCTGTTCATCTATCATTGCAGGAGTCCCTTCCGGCTTCTTGTAATAGCCTTTGAACACAGCGGGCCCTTTCATAAGGACCTCACCGTCCTGTGCTATTTTGACCTGCATGCTGGGCAGCGGTTTCCCGACATACCCTATCCTGAAATTCCCCTCGTAACTGAGGATCGCAGGCGCAAATGTTTCGGTCATGCCGTAGCCCTCGTATATCGGAATGCCGAGGGCATTAAAAAATTCTATGATGACAGGAGACAGCGGCGCTGCAGCAGTAATGCCTATTCTCAGCCTCCCGCCCAATTTTTTACCCAGCTTGTTAAAAACGAGCATGCCGGCCGCATTGTATTTAATGTTTAAACCGAATGGCATAGGTCTTTTGTTGAGCCTGTAAGGAAGGGACGCCTTGCCGATGTTCAGTGCCCAGTTAAACAATCGTTTCTTTATCCCGGACCCGTTTTCCACCTCATTCATTATGCGCGCATATATCTTCTCATAAACCCTCGGTACACCGGGAAGTATCGTCGGTTTTACCTCCAAAAAGTTCTTTGCGACCGTATCAAGATTTTCCGCATACGCATATACCATATGCACGTATATGGCGCCGAACTGGTTTATCCTCTCATAGGCATGCGCCAAAGGGAGATAACCGAGTGTTATATCATCGGGCAGGTTGAAACCCAGGGACAGGAGATCTTTCAGGTTTGCAATAATATTTCCGTGGGTGATCTCCGCGCCTTTTGGCGGTCCTGTTGTACCGGACGTATAGATAATGGTTGCAACATCATCCATCGTTATCCTGTCCATACGCCTCTTTATCTCTTCCGGGTTAAGATTTTCTTCTCCAAGCTTCTCAAGCTGCCCAAACGTAAGCACCTTATCACTTCTTAAGGATGTACCTTCAAACACAATGACCTTTATTATTTTAGGTAGGGTATCTATAACATTCATCACACGCTTCAATGCGGTCTCATCTTCCACGAAAACACACTTCGAGTCTGAATTATCCAGTATGAATCTGACGTCTTTCTCCAGAAGCGAGGGATATATGGTCGTTGTGATTCCCCGAAGGGATAAAATGGCAAGATCCGCAAGTGTCCATTCAACCCTGGTGGAGCTCATGATGGCCACCTTGTCCGTCTCCTGTATGCCAAGCTTTACAAGTCCGGATGCAATCTTCCGGACCCTATCCCGGAACCATTTTACGGACTTGGTTACGTACCTGCCCTGCTCCTTGAACATCAATGCAGGATCATCGGGATGATTCTCTGCCCTGTTGTAAAGACTTTGAACAATGTTTTCTTCCATACCACCTCCGCTCATGTTAAATTTTACCCCGTTAGCAGCTCCGCCCTCCAGCGGGATAGCTGTAACAATATATAAAGCCCTGAATTTCTCATAGAAAGAACCGGCAATAAGGCCGTGTCCTTTCTAACAGGGTTTATTAACACATCAACTATCTATTGACAATATGGATTTGAGTCTAATAAGAAACATGATTGTCGGAGTTTGGTATGTTTACACTTGCGAGATACTATGTAAAATCAGCAATACTGTTTCTGGTTCTTGGCATTGTGCTTGGCGGGTACATGTCATACGAGATCAATATCCAAAATACGGCTGTGCCTCAATCCATGATCACGGCGCATACACATCTGATACTTATCGGATTTGTTATGATGCTTATCATGGGTATTGCACTCTGGCTTTTCCCAAGACCAAGGGAAAAGGTCTTCTACAGTCCCCTGCTATCGGAGATTACTTTTTATATCATGTTTGTTTCTGTCCTGATGCGCTCCTTGGGCGAGGTTGTAAGCGGCTTCATAATGCTTAACTGGGCAGCATGGATGATTGTGATCACCTCGTATGGAGAAATACTTGGTATAATTCTGTTCTTTATAAACATATGGCAAAGAATAAAACCTATCGGCAGTCATGTAAGAGAAGCAAAAGGAGAAAAATTCTAATGGATAAAATAAGGTTCAGTT
>JAJYJX010000164.1 GCA_021789095.1 bacterium | reverse complement strand
CCCTTTCCCCTGTCTTAATCTGCAATAATGGATGTTACTGTAGCCTGTTTCAGATCAATGTGCTCCTGCTGTTCTATGGCACCTTTCATGTATGTCCTGTACATAACCCGGTCGCATTGTGCCCTGTTCCCCCTGACAGCAGGGCCCTTGTTCGTATTAAGCCTCCTGAAGTGTATGCCGGCATGGTCCGTTGCCTTTGCCATCTGTCCGCCGAGCGCATCTATCTCCCTGACAAGGTGTCCCTTGGCAAGTCCTCCTACTGCAGGGTTGCACGACATATAACCCACTGTATCCAGGTTGCCCGTAAGCAGCAATACCCTGCACCCCATGCGTGCACCGGCAAGGGACGCCTCTATACCTGCATGTCCTGCACCCACCACTATAATATCATAGACTGTATCATACGTTGTTTTTTTCATAGTGTTTCACATGAAACATTTTATCCCCACGCTAAAGAGTAAGGAGATATAATTTTGTAATTATAGCACAAATAGTTCAGGAATCAATCAACTCAAAAAATGCATTTGAAAAACTTGCCCTCGTGAAACCTGTCCTCATGAAAATGGGGAACGGATAAGGAATTACCCCGCCCCTACAACATAGGTGGATTGCACGATGCTTCCCTTCGAGGCTGTGTCATAAAAGGCAAAACGGGTAAAATGTCATGCTGAACTTGTTTCAGCATCTAATAAAATCAATGAGTTACTAGACCCTGAATCAAGTTCTGGGTGACAAAAGGGGGGGATTGTGACACAGCCTCTTCACGTGGGTGCCCCGAGCGAACGAGCAACTTCCTTATTGCATCATTTGAGTTAACTATGATAGGGAACGATAGCAGGTCTATTTATGAACTCATTGTTTTTTGCCTGGCATAAGCAGGTCTAATGCAAGCAAAACGGCCCCTATGGTTATGGCGCTGTCAGCAGCATTAAATGCAGGCCAGTGTACATCTTTAATATATACGTCGATAAAATCGACAACATACCCCAATCTTATCCTGTCCAGGATATTTCCCGCAGCACCGCTAATAATCATTGAAAGGGAAACCATTGTCAGTCTTGTTATATCCTTTGAAAACAAATACACAAAGAGCAGGACTAAGAATACAATAACGGATATGCCGGCAAGCAATGAAGTTTTGAATACGCATGTACCGGTATTAAACATTCCAAAGGCTGCACCCCTGTTATAAACGCTTACGAGGTCCAGCATGCCCGGTATAATAAAAATCCGATGTGTAAGATAATGAATTACAAGGTATTTTGTTGCCTGGTCCAGTAATACTATCACTGCACCTATCAATAACAGATACGTAAGTCTTTGTTTAAGTGGTATCATCAGCTTATTGCTTCAATACATCGTTTACACAGAGACGGATGCAGTGCATGCTTCCCAACATAATCCGAATAGTTCCAGCATCTCTCGCATTTTTTGCCTGAAGCATTGCTAATCCGGACGTTTAAAGGGCCTTCGCCTTTTTTTACTTCAACCTGTGAAACTATAAACAGCTCGGGCAGTGTATTGCCGTATTTTTCAAGCAGTTTGTAGTCATCTTGGGCAGCATGAATAACAACCATTGCTTCAAGTGAAGAGCCGATTGTCTTATTTGCCCGCTGTATTTCGAGCGCTTTGTTTACCTCGTCCCTGATTGCTCTGAGCCTGGTATACTCCTGGTAAACGCTATCGTCGGTTTCAGGAAATGCCTGTTGCTCAAATACCTTGGACAAGAAAATGCTTTCTTCCTTCGCTCCTGGAATGTACTTCCATGCTTCTTCTGCTGTAAAAGACAGTACCGGCGCAACCATTGATATAAGCGAAACAACCATGCTGTAAAGTACTGTCTGAGCAGAACGCCTGGCCATCGATGTTGATTTTGACACATACAATCTGTCCTTCAGGATATCCAGGTAGAACGAACTGAGGTCAACAACACAAAAGTCCAGTATCGCATGATAGACAACATGAAAATCGTACTCATCATAAGCCTTTTCTATCCTCTTTATAAGCTCTGATGTTCTAAAAAGCATGTATTGATCGATCGTCAGCATATCCCTGTAGCTTATGCTGTCCTTGCCTGGATCAAAATCGTAAAGGTTGCCGAGTATAAATTTTATAGTGTTGCGGATCTTCCTGTACGCCTCTTTCAGCCTCTCAAGGATATCCTTTGAAACACTTACATCCCCCCTGAAATCCTCTGCCGATACCCACAGTCTTAAAACATCAGCTCCGTACTTATCAATAACCTCCTGCGGGGCAATAACATTGCCAAGCTGTTTGCTCATTTTCCTGCCTTTTTCATCCACCACAAAGCCGTGGGTAAGTACTGCCCTGTACGGAATGCCGTGCCCGGCTGCCATTGATGACAGCAGCGTTGACTGGAACCAGCCACGGTGCTGATCGCTGCCCTCAAGGTAAAGATCTGCAGGCCATGATAACCCGTGTGTATGTTTAAGCACAACAGCGTGGCTTACGCCTGAATCAAACCATACATCAAGGATGTTTTCCTCCTTTTCAAAGCTATGACTCCCGCATTTTGGACATTTATATCCTTCCGGTATAAGGTATCCTGCATCCTTTTCAAACCAGATGTCTGCGCCGCTTTTCTTAAAAAGTTCTGATACATGCACAGCTATACCCGGGTCCGCTATGCTTTCCCCGCATTTCCCGCAGTTAAATACGGGTATTGGAACACCCCAGACGCGCTGGCGCGATATGCACCAGTCCGGTCTGGTCTCAAGCATGCCTTTTATACGATCCTTGCCCCATGACGGTATCCACCCTACTTTTTCTATTGCATCAAGTGCACCTTCCCTGAGATCATGCTTTTCTACGGAAATAAACCACTGTTCTGTCGCTCGGGTTATGACCGGCTTTTTGCACCTCCAGCAGTGGGGGTATGAGTGTGTGTAATCCTGTTGTTTTAAAAGTGCTCCTGCCTCACCAAGTTTCTCTATAATATCCTTGTCCGCATCGAACACAAACTTACCACTGAAAAACCCTACCTCCTTTGTAAACCTGCCGTACTTGTCCACAGGAGAATAAACTTCCAACCCGTATTTTTCTCCTGTCTGATAGTCCTCTGCACCGTGGCCTGGCGCCGTGTGAACACAGCCGGTTCCTATGTCGGTCGTTACATAACTGCCCAGCGTAACAACAGAGTCCCTGTGGTAGATTGGATGTTGTGCGATTATTCCTTCAAGCGCCTGGCCCTTAACTTCCGCAACTATACTGCCCTGCTCCCAGCCATCGATGGTCCCCTTGAGGGAATCAAGCAAAGCCCGTGCAACAACATATATCTTACCCCCTGTTTTATAGGCTGCATAATCAAGGTCCGGGTGGAGAGTTATTGCCAGGTTTGCCGGCAGGGTCCAGGGTGTTGTTGTCCATATTACAAAGTACACGTGCTGGTTTTTAAGCTGCACAGGAAACTTTCCCCTGTCATCCTTTACAGCAAAGCTTACATACACTGAGGGAGAAACATGGTCTTCATATTCAACCTCTGCCTCGGCAAGCGCCGTGACATCGTGCGCACACCAGTAAACAGGTTTTTTCCCTTTATACACATAGCTGTTGCGCATAATTCTGGAAAGCTCTTCCACTATTGCTGCTTCATAAGTATAATTCATTGTAAGGTACGGCTCATCCCACCTGCCAAGCACGCCAAGCCTTATAAATTCCTTTCTTTGTATATCCACAAACTGCTGTGCGAACTTCCTGCATTCCCTGCGTATATCAAGCTTTGACATTGTTTGCTTTTTCTGCCCCAGCGACCTGTCAACATTGTGTTCTATCGGGAGCCCGTGGCAGTCCCAGCCGGGTACGTACTCTGCCTTATATCCATGCATCGCCTTAACCTTGATCAGTATATCTTTTAAAATCTTGTTGAGCGCGTGGCCGATATGTATGTGCCCGTTTGCATAAGGCGGGCCATCGTGAAGCATAAAAGTTTTTCCTGCGCTGTTTTTCTTTATAATCATTTCATATATATGGTTATCCTGCCAGAACTTCAGGATGTCCGGCTCTTTCCTGGGCAGATCAGCTTTCATAGGAAAATCTGTTTGTGGAAGGTTTAATGTATTTTTGTAATCCATAATAGCTTTAATCTTTAAATTATAATTTAACAGACTGTCAAGCAGAGCTGGCGTCTTTATTGTTTGAACATAGGAGAGGAGATCAGGAAGTCAGCTGTTGCTCTGTTGCATGCCATAGGTATATTGTGAAGCACTGCAAGCCTTAGCAGTGTCTTTACGTCAACGTCGTGGGGCTGCGGTGTTAACGGATCCCATAGAAAAATCAGGATATCTATATTGCCCTCTGCTATCAAGGCGCCTATCTGGGCATCTCCGCCGTGCGGCCCGCTGAGCAAAAGGTTAACCTCAAGCCCTGTAGACTTCTTGATCTCAAGCCCTGTGGAGCGTGTTGCATAAAGTTTATGTTCTCTCAGCGTTCCCTCGTTGTACCTGACCCATTCAACCAGATTCTGTTTTTTTGCATCGTGTGCCACAAGTGCAATTACACTTTGTTTCATCATTATTTTTCTCCTGTCGTACGATTAAATTACCGTTACCCGAAAAATGCAATAAGGAAGATAGTACGCTGATCTTCTCTTTATTTTCCTATACAGAATTCTGAAAAGATCCTGTCCAGTATATCCTCTGTTGTCACCTCTCCGGTCAGATCCTTTAATGCGAGAATTGCACTGTCGATTTCCTCTGCTATAATCT
>JAJYJX010000163.1 GCA_021789095.1 bacterium | reverse complement strand
TGTACTATCGTCGGAGGACAGCTTTGAGGAGCACATCAACGATACGCTTGTCGCGGGTGACGGCCTGTGCCACAAGGACGCTGTCGCGCTTGTTGTAGAGGACGCACCGAACCGGATAAAAGAGCTCATAGACCTCGGCGTAAAATTCAGCAAGGTCAGCGACTCAGTGGACAACGACGTTGTTTACGACCTTACGCGCGAAGGAGGACACTCAAAGCGCAGGATACTGCATGCCGACGATCTCACGGGCAGGGAGATAGAGGTCTCGCTTATGCGCGCAGCGGAAGGCATGGGCATAAAGGTCGTTGATCACCACATGGCAATTGATCTTATAACGGTAAACAAGCTGTTCTCCGGGAAAAAAACAAAAGACAGGGTGCTTGGTGCGTATGTCCTCGATACGCTGACAGGAGAGGTAAAAACTATTATTTCAAAGGTTGTCGTGCTTGCAACTGGCGGGGCAGGCAAGGTCTATCTGTACACGAGTAATCCAGATACTGAAACAGGAGACGGGATTGCCATGGGTTACAGGGCCGGGGCATCGGTTGCAAACATGGAGTTTATACAATTCCACCCGACATGCCTTTATCATCCTGAGGCAAAGTCTTTTCTTATTTCGGAATCGGTAAGGGGCGAAGGCGGTATCCTTAAAAGAAAGGACGGAACAACGTTCATGCAGGCGTATCATCCCATGAAGGAACTCGCACCAAGGGACATTGTTGCAAGGGCCATAGACAGCGAGCTTAAGAAATCAGGCGACGAATACGTTCTCCTGGATGTTACCCACCTTGATCATGATTTTATAAAGAAAAGGTTCCCGCATATATATAAGACCCTTCTTAAATACGGCATTGATATGACAAAACAGCCGCTACCGGTTGTTCCTGCAGCGCACTATACCTGCGGAGGTGTACTGACCGATCTGACCGGAAAGACGGACATAGACGGGCTGTTCGCAATAGGCGAAACGGCCTGCACAGGACTGCATGGTGCGAACAGGCTTGCTTCAAACAGCCTTATCGAGGGGCTTGTTTTTGCAAACCAGGCCGCACAGATCTCTCAGCCGTATTTGGATGACTCATTGCCTTATGAGGCAATTCCAGCATGGACATCCGGAAACGCGGTCAACAGCGATGAAATGGTCGTTGTCTCCCATAACTGGGATGAGGTAAGAAGGCTTATGTGGAACAATGTAGGCATTGTCAGGTCAGACAAACGGCTGATGCGTGCAAGAAGACGCATAGAGATGTTAAGGGAGGAGATCAACGAGTACTACTGGCACTTCAAGATAAACAAGGACGTACTCGAACTGCGCAATATCGCAACGGTTGCCGAGCTTGCCATACGCTGTGCACAGATGAGGAAGGAATCAAGAGGCATTCATTATAACATAGATTATTCGCACAAAGACGATGCGTCCTGGCTCAGGGATACAATTATCAAGAAGGGATAAAAGGGGGTTACCCCGTTAGAAGTTTATCTGTTTATAGCTATTTACCTTCATAAGAGATTCACCTTCTACCGAATGAACTTCTAACGGGGCTTATTTCATGTCCCTGCCGATAAACACCGTGATGTCCCAGTTATAGGAATCCGATTGCACAAGCTCTGGCTGGACTTTGAGCAGTTTTGATATTTCAAGTGCCTGGTTATAGTATTTCTGCTTGTAAAAGATCGTGGTTCTGTTTATACGCTTTTTGCCGCTAATAACGTTGGATACGTTGAATTTGTTCTGGACAAACAGTATTCCCATCTTTATTTCCAGCTTAGGTACACCGCTGGCATTGATAATTGAAATATTGGCAGGAGGAATGCCGGCAACCTGCGTGCCTGCTGCTGCAGGAGCAGGTACAGCCGGAGGGGCTGTTTCAGCAGCATGCCTTTCAATGACCAGCTTTGCAAGGATCTCATTCGGATCGTTCCAGCATACCGCATCTGAAAAACCTGCACTATTGTTTACGCCGCTGTTGAACTGATCGATAAGTCTTATAACACCATCCTGCACTACAGTTGTGCAAGGTATTGTTTGTCCGTCCGGGGCAGAGGCTGACCTGAAATCCCCGGCACCTGTCCACAGAACATTTCCCGAGGACACGTCTATAAAGTACAGCTTAAAACCGGCGGTCTTACTTCCATTACCTGAAGGACCTGCTTCAGAAGGATAGCTCGTAACTATTCCTGAAAAAACAGCCTGTACACCAAGAATGTTTCCTATGCTCGCTGCTTCTGAAGGTGGTATACCGTTTTTAAACAGGATCCTGCGTGCTTCAAGCATATCTTCAACTTCTGCCGTTGTCATCACACTGAAATCGCCTGTTTTCATGAGCTTCATTGAGACAATATCTGAAACAATCTGCCCTGCACTGCCGTATCCAGAAAGGTTTTCAAACGGCAGGACCGCTATACAGCTTATGTTATTTATTTTTTCTGTCCCGCTGGCAAAGTTGCCCAGCGGAGCGGAGCAGCCTGTTGAAATAATAAGGGCAATGACTAAAAATACTCTGAATTTCATTTGCTCATCTCGCCTATGACATTGGAGGCAAGAGTTTTGGCTGTATCCTCCAGCGATTCACCCTGGCTGCCGCTCTGCGCAAACGACCCTGCAAATAAGACTCTTCCTGTCTGGACGTTCAAAAGGCTCAGTTCTATGCCTACACCGGGTATGCTGGCTTTTCCGTCAGGTCCCGTTCTATAACCGTACTCGACAATTGATCCGTATAAAATCATGCTTACCCTGAGTTTTGATACAATGTTTTTTGCAAGTGTCATCCCGATTGGAGGGTTCGTGCCAAATCCGTTATTCTTAAGCAGATCGGCAACCTTGTCCCAGTCCGTGACCCATACGTTGCTTGACTCGATCAATGCTTCCTGAAGTCTGCCCGACACAACCACTGTTGCATCTTTTGAATCGGTAAGGTTTTCAAACGGAGCAACTGCTATAAACGTGTTATCGGGAATTGTAACGGGTCCGGGCTTGTACTCTATAACTCCGCTTACATTTCCGCATCCCGATACTAGCGGAAATTTCTGTTCCTCTGCAGGGGCTGCATAAAAACCGGGCGTATAGTATGTATCGTAAGCAGCCTTCGCATCCTGCTTTAATTTTGAAAGTGCATTGACAGCACTGTTGTAAGAAGCGGGCTGGTTCTCAATGCCAATGTCGTATCCCCTGGCCCTCATTATACCGGCAAATACCGCAGGAGACGAGTCATACCTGTTTATAACAACTGATGCAGGCATCTGCCCTGATATAACCTTTAGAAAGGCCGTGTGCATACCTGTACCAATGCTTACAGCTCCCAGTTTCACAGGGGCCGCCTGGTTATCCATGGTGCTGTACGTAAAAACAACAGAACTATCGATCATTAAGTATCCCTCTGAATGTCCCGGAAAAGCAAGGGTAAGATTAATAACTGCGTTTGAAGGTGTCTGAAACATGAACTTGCTTGCGTCCCGTGCCGATTGTACCGTGTAAGGTATTGTACCGGCAAAAGGCAGCTGATCATATGCATGCAGCAACGTTCCTATAGTAGAAGCCTCTGTTCCATAATCAAGGACCTTTACCGTATTCCAGCCTCCTTCAGGCGCTGCATTCACCGATACAAAGGAGCTGAGATACAGTGCAGCTATTGAACTGCCCTCAGGCATGGTTATAGCAAGAGTGTGCATGCCCCTGCTGAGAACAAAGGTACCGAGGTCCTGGTAGCCCCATGCACCTGATGCCCTTGAAGATGTGCTTGTTTTATCTATTGCGAAAAACAGCGGATTGCCGGTTACGTATACTATAAGATGGTACCTGCCGCTGTGCGCGACATTTATATTGTAGATAAGCGTGTCAGGCGTGTCGCCCAGTCTTGACGTATAGCTCCTGAGATTGACATTTATAAAGTTCCTTCCGGACAGCAGATCGGTATAATCGTTCAGGTACGGTTTCGCGGGTATGCCGGCTTTCTCCCATCCCGCACTTCTAACAAGGGCAACCGCCCAAGTGCCCTGGCTCACATACTGCTGCGCGTATAACGGATGTGAAAACCAAATAGATGCAAGGATAGCAATAGTTATCTGTTTAATTTTCCACATACAATATTGGATTATTCATATAAATTTTTGACGCTCCTGTCAATATCTTATTTATCCTCTTGCCCTGACCGGGTGAATTTCCCGATACAGCACGACATAGGGGACTTGACTTCAGGAAAGTTTTTGTATAAATATTATATCATTAAGCGGGTGTAGTTCAGCGGCTAGAACGTCGCCTTGCCAAGGCGAAAGTCGTGGGTTCAAATCCCATCGCCCGCTTTCTTATATTTACCCCGTTAGAAAGCTATACCGAGTATGGTGGGGATGTAGAGAAAGGGCGTGGTTTAAAGCCTCGTCTAAATGAGATAACTTTTCAGTCTTTGGTTGACTTTCTAGCGGGGTTTACCTTGTTAGAAAACATTGCCCTTAGAGCGAGGTTGTGGTTCAGAATCAAATCTCTTTCTAACGGGATTTATGGCGGCATAGCCAAGTGGTAAGGCAGCGGTCTGCAAAACCGTTATCTCCGGTTCAAATCCGGATGCCGCCTTTTTAAATTTCAAGTAGTCATCGAACTACATCAACACCGAGAAACTGCCTCTTTTCTGTCATTCCGCACTTGCTGCGGAATCCAGTGTATTATCTTTTTGCCATCAGCAACCGATCGCAATGTCAGCCTACCCATAACGTCTTTTCCTTGAAGACTGGAA
>JAJYJX010000162.1 GCA_021789095.1 bacterium | reverse complement strand
GTACTTGCCATGATCTTTCTCAAAGATGCAGAAAAAGAGGTAAAAGAAGGTAAGGTCATGAAGGCGTTGACCGTCAGGTATGAGACCGCCATGCATAAGATTATACGCAAGCCTTTTTATGTTGTGTTGGCAATTATTGTACTGGTTGCAGGAGCGTGGATGCTGGAGCGGCACATGAAAACAGGGTTTATGCCGGCAATGGATGAGGGCGCATTTGTCATGGATTATTTTACCCCTCCAGGAACAACGCTTGAAGAAACGGATCGCATTCTTCAAAAAGTGGAGAAAATTATACTGAGTATTAAAGAGGTTAAATCCTTTTCACGTAGAACAGGCACACAACTCGGGTTTTTTATATCAGAACCGAACACAGGCGACTTCCTCATTCGTCTTAAAAACCACAGAAATAAATCAATCGAACAGGTAATCAATGAACTTCGACAGAAGGTTTACCAGGCAGAGCCCGGCAAGGTGTATGTGGATTTTGGACAGATTATGCAGGACTTAATCGGGGATATGACAGGCTCTCCAATGCCTATTGACATCAAGATTTTTTCCGATAACACGAGCATTCTTAATACCCTTGCAAACAAAATAGCAGCTATTATCACAAAAATACAAGGTGTTGCCGATGTATTCAACGGCATTACGATCAGCGGTCCTGCAATAAATATAAACGTTGATCCGCTGAAGGCAGGGCTTGTCGGCGTTACACCACAGTATGTATCCGATTACGTTACCACAGCCCTGTGGGGTACGGTGGCTACCAACGTGCGGGAAGGAGAAAAGGTTGTCAACATAAGGGTACTGATGCCTGCATCCGAAACGGACACGATAAAGAGGCTTGAATCCATGCAGGTTGTTACACCCAACGGACTTGTTGTTCCGCTTAAGTCCATTGCCAATCTTGAGGTGATCGGCGGCCAGGCAGAGCTTGACCGGGAAAATCTGCGGCAGATGCTTGCGGTTACAGGCAGGATTAGCGGAAGGGACCTGGGAAGCGTTATGCAGGATGTCAAGGCAGAATTGGCAAAGAAGCTTACCCTACCGCCGGGTACAAGCATCAGCTATGGCGGTGTTTACAGAAATCAGCAGGAATCATTCAAAGGCCTGCTCATGGTTTTACTGATGGCCGTTGCGTTGGTATTCACGATTATGATCCTTGAATTTGAATCGCTTGCGGTCCCGCTTATCATCTACAGTGTTATCCTGCCGTCATTCTTCGGTGTGCTTGGTCTGCTCTATTTGACCGGCACCCCTTTGAACATCTCGTCCCTTATGGGCACGATTATGATCGTGGGTATTGTGGCGGAGAACGGCATATTCGTGGTCCACTATATTCAGGACGCACTGAAAAACGGACTTTCGGTAAAAGATGCCGTGATAAAGGCGGGCAGCCTGCGCATAAGACCTATTTTAATGACGGCACTTGCAGCAATACTTGCTTTAATGCCGCTTGCTCTGGGCCTTGGGACCGGGGCACAGATGCACGAGCCCCTCGCAATAGCCATTATCGGCGGATTTTTGCTGTCTATGTTCCTGCTCATTATCGTGTTGCCGGTGATGTACTATGTATTCGCGTGGAGACATAAAGGAAAACTGTAGGGGCAATTCATGAATTGCCCCTACGAAGAAAAGAAGGACGAGGATGGCTATGTTTCGTCATTCCCGCGAAGGCGGGAATCCAGATGTATGCGCAGATAAGAACTGGATTCCGTGTCAAGCACGGAATGACCGAAAAAAAAGAGATTTGAAACAGTATGTTTAAACGGATTATACATTTTTCATTGACGCACAGGCTTTTGATCCTGCTGGTAGTGGCTCTGCTGACCATGGGCGGCATACTCACCTATCACAGGCTTGACCGCACGCTGCTTCCGGACCTTAACTCTCCGATATTCAAGATATTCGTCCCTGACCCGGGGTTGCCGTCCGGCTATGTCGAGCGGGAGATCACCTTCCCGGTGGAACAGGCGGCAAGGGGATTGCCGGGCGTCGAGAAGGTATGGTCGACATCGAAGATAGGCTTGTCTGTCGTAGTTGTACGATTTGCATGGGGGACGAGCTACTTTCAGGCTCTTGAGCTCCTGTCGCAACGCGTGTCATCCATTGTGCCGCAACTTCCGCCTGATATAAAGCCACCCATTATATCCAATGCAGCGGACAGGATGGGAGAGATCATACAGTACTATCTTACAGGTGATGTCGATCCGCGGAAGCTCAGGGCGCTTGCGGACTATGACGTGGGATATCAGCTTGAGATGATCCCCGGCATCTATGACATAACCGATATCGGCGGGGAGATCGCACAGTATCAGGTGCTCGTCAACATGGACCGCCTGAAATCGTACGGCATACCTATAGATGGTGTCGTACGCGCAATCAGGAACAACAATGTGCTTTTTAACGGCGGCTACCTGATCAAAGGACCTGTAGCATATTCCGTGAGGGGCAACGCCTTGTTAGAAGAATTCAGCGCGCTTTCCCGCATCGTGGTTGCAACAAGATCAAACACCCCTGTGTATCTCGGTGATGTCGCGGGGCTCCATATCGGGCACCAGGTCAGGGAAGGGAATGCACTGGTAAACGGAAAGCCGGCTGTGCTCGGAACGGTCGTCAAACAGTACGGTTTGAACGCGATGCCCATTATCAGTGCCATAAAGGACAAGATCGAAACTATCAGAAAATCCTTGCCAGCAGGCGTATCTCTCCGCACATACAACGACCAGTCCATGCTTATTGATGCGGCGATAACGAACCTCAGGGACGCAATCATCATCGGCACCATAGCCGTGATCATCATCATATTCCTGATCATGGCGGATATCTCTACTACACTCGTGATAGCGATCGTTATTCCTATCGCCATTATCATAACGTTTATCTTCATGAAGCTCTTCAACGAGAGCCTCAACGTCATGAGCCTCGGGGGACTGGTTGTTGGACTCGGCATTATGATAGATGCCGCTATCATAGATACGGAGAACATATTCAGGCACCTGCAGATGAAGCCCGATGACCCGCTCGGTGCGACCCTCGAAGGCTCCATCGAGGTAAGGAGACCTGTCGTATATTCCACGCTCATTATTGTTGCGGTATTCCTGCCGCTGTATACACTGCCTGGATTTACAGGCTCGATATTCAAGGATTTCAGTTTTACTGTGGTAACATCCATTCTGGTAGGTTTTGTTCTTTCTCTTACATTAACACCAGTGCTTGCATACTTATTCCTAAAACCCAAGGCAGGGGCTGGTTTAAAACCAGCCCCTGCAGATTTGCGACAAACGGAAGGTTTTGTCGATAGAAACCTGAAACGGATCTATAAGCCGGCACTCGGATTCTCATTGAAACACCCGTTCTCTATGATCGGTATTATGCTTGCATCGATGATCCTTGTTGTGTTGCTATCACGTTTCATAAGTACGGGTTTTCTGCCCCGGATAGATGAGGGCGCGATACTCGTTAAGGTGCATATGCCTGTAGGTACATCGCTTGAACAGACGACACAAAAGGCAATGGAGGTGTCGTCCGTGCTTGAGCATGCACCGGATGCACAGGATGTTATAGCACACATAGGCAGACCAGAGGGTGCACCCAAGGATGAGGGCATCAGGAAAGCCGAGATATTCCTGAGACTTGTGCCATGGGCAAAGAGAAAATATACGGTCAGGCAGATCGACGATTGGATCCGCATACACGTGCCTTCAACAAAGGACGTAGCGATTATACTGACGACGCCCAATACCGAGCGTATCGAAGAGGCGCTGTCCGGTATTGCTGTGGGCGGCTCACTTGCCATAAAGGTCTTTGGTAATGACCAGAAGGTGCTGAACCGCAACGGCTCGATGCTTTACTCAATCCTGTCACGTGTCGGGGGCATAACAGACCTGTACATGGAACAGACCGCAAGCTCTCCGGGGATAAGCGTGAAGCTCAACAGAGCAAAGCTCGGTATTTACGGCCTTACCCCGCAACAGGTAGGCAATGATGTTCAGACCGCACTCGCGGGCAGCGTCGCAACCGTCATCAGGCAGGGGATACGGCACTATGATGTGTTCGTGCGGGCACAGCCGCAATTCAGGAGCAACATAAAAAGCATTTCCGGACTTTTGATAGATGCAGGCAACAACAGAAAGATACCGCTCTCGTATGTTGCTGGTGTTCGCTACCAGGCTGCTCCGTATATCATCAGGAGGGAAAACATGGAACGGGTACTTAAGCTTTCCTGCAACATATCGGGCAGGTCAACAAGCGCGGTGGTAAGCGATATAGGCAATGCCATAAGGACCCTGGACCTGCCTGCCGGGTACTCTGTCGAGCTTGGAGGAGAATACAGAACACAGAGTGATATGGTAAAAAGCATCCTGCTGATTATGGCAGTCATTACAGGGCTGATATTCGTTGTGCTTTACGTCGCGTTTGACTCTTTTACAATAGCCGGACTCGTGCTCTTCTTTATACCATTTTCCCTTATCGGAGGTGTGCTTGCACTGATTGTAACGCATACAAGTTTGAACATATCCTCTATTATAGGTTTTCTTGCCCATTTCGGACTGTCTGTCCAGAAGGCAATACTGCTTGTGGAATACATACTTTACAACAAGGCTGCAGGAATGAATGATATCGAATCAGCCCGGCACGCAGGCCTGACAAGGATGCGCCCGGTTTTAATGACAGCTCTCAGTGCATCAGTTGCCGTTTTGCCTCTTGCACTTGGCATCGGCACGGGTGCCGAGATAGACAAGCCCATGGCAATCGTTCTTATCGGCGGGCTGATAACATCAACGATTTTTACCCTGATTGCATTGCCTGGAATA
>JAJYJX010000012.1 GCA_021789095.1 bacterium | reverse complement strand
GACCTTTCAAAGAAGTTTGCTGCGAAGAAATAGGCCGTTAAACATTCCCATAATATACTTTAAATCTTGTGATTAAACCGCTATTATTTTTAGCGGTCCGATTCATCAAACAACACAATCCTACTTGTCATCCCGGCAACCCTCTCCGTTAGAGCAAGCCGCCGGCTTCTGGCGCTGTAAGACGGGGAATAAAAAACTGGATAAAATATATAAATATGATATGAATGAAAATCTGTAAACCCCGTTAGAAAGGCACGCAGACGGGGTTTTCTAACGGGGTAAAGGAGTATATATGAGGAAGGTGGCCATTGTCGGTTTCGGGACAACACAGTTCAGGGCAAGGTGGCTGGAAAAGACATACTATGAGCTCTCATTTGATGCGGCAAAATCCGCGCTTGCCGATGCAGGCATAGACAAGAAAGAGGTGAATGGTGTTGTTTACGGCATTTACAACGAGTTTTTTGAAAGGCAGTTCATGCCGGATGTTTATATTCATAATTACATCGGCATGGGACTCAAGCCGTCTGTAAGGGTTGCAACAGGAGGCGCAACAGGGGGGGCAGCCGTATTTGTGGGATGGACATGGGTTGCATCCGGCCTTTACGATATAGTTATGGTGCTTGGTGTTGAGAAGGCAACGGACAATTACAACTACCAGGTCGGGCATGCGACCCCGGAAACACTGAAAGCAATACTGTTTTCAGGTGATATGACGTTCGAAAACCCGATGGGCCTGACAGCAGCGGCATCTTATGCCCTTCCATTGATAGCTCACATGGACAGGTACGGCACACCCACTGAAAGGCAGATGGCAATGGTTTCCGTCAAGAACCATAAAAATGCAATGAACAATCCCATTGCACAGAGCCCTAAATTGCTTACAGTTAATGATGTCCTTAATTCGAGAATGATTACTTATCCTTTCAAATTCTATGATAACTGCCTTTACTCAGAGGGTGCATCCGCAATAATACTCGCCTCGGAGGATAGGGCAAAAGTCCTGGCAGACAACCCTGCATGGATAACAGGCGTTGGGCTCTCACTCGATAAAGCTTTTGCCGGAGAAAGGGAGGACATAACGGTGTTCACTTCAAGTCTTTACGCGGGCAGGGATGCTTATAAGATGGCGGATATTAAAAATCCTGCAAAAGAACTGGATTTCGCAGAACTGCATGATGCCTTTACAGGTGCGGAGATACTTTCCTATGAGGCTTTCAATTTTTGCAAACCCGGAGAAGGCGGCAAATTGATAGAAAATGGTGTTGTCGAGATGACAGGCTCTTTGCCTGTCAATCCCAGTGGCGGCCTGATCGGATGCGGTCATGCAGTAGGTGCAACAGGTGTTATGCAGACAGGCGAAGCAGCACTGCAGGTCCAGGGCAGGGCAGAAAAAAGACAGGTAAAGAACGCAAGGGTCGGATTGGTGCAGAGCATCGGCGGACCTGCAACAGCATGGACAGCGGCGGTGATCGTGGAGAGGATTGAGAAAGTTAAAGCAAAGAAAAAGGGATCAAGGGTTAAAAGGATCAAGGGTTCAAATAATAGAAAGTTACGGGGTCGAAGAGTAAAGGAGCGATGATGATTCAGAACAAGGAAAAATGGCTTGAACTCGCATCAAAAAAGATAAAGGTCCCGAAGGAGCTCATTGAAAAGGCATTTAAAGACGAGCTGTACGGTAACCCATCCATAGATGCCCCGCTTGAAATACCAGATAGTATGGATATAACTTACAAGTACAGTTACGGCGGCATATCCAGATTTTTCAGAGAAATACGTGACAACAAGCAGCTGCTGGGCTCAAAATGCACACACTGCGGCAAGGTATGGCTGCCTCCGAGGATTAACTGCAATGAATGCTATGCACCTACAGAATGGATAAGGCTCGGGGATACCGCAGAGATTATAACATATACAATAGTTTATTATGGGACTTCCGTATTTTATGATAAGACACCCTATGTATGTGCATTTGTAAGGGTGGACGGGGCCGACACTCTTATAATGCAGAATGTATTCTTAAAGGATATAAGAAAGGCAAGGATAGGTATGAAGGTCAAGATACAATTCAGAGACGAAAGAAACGGGGACATGGGCGACTTCTGGTATGTTCCTGCTGAAGAGGTTTAGAAAATGAATGATATTTATGAAAGAAATATAAATATAAGGCTGCGTCAGCTCGACGCACAGACTGTTGTTCTGGCTGCTTCGCTGCTGGATCTCCACCACAGTATAAGCATTGAAATAAAGATAGACCTCTCAACACAACGGATCGCCGATGCAGGCGTCAAGATGATGCGGGTGCCCTATACACCTTGCGCCATGGCAGCGGTAAATATTGAGAAAATCATTGGTTTTAGGATTGAAAGGGGTGTAAACAAGAAGATAGCAGATGCGCTTGGACATGCAGCAGGATGTACACACGTTGTGGAGATCTTACAAAACGCTATGAGATTTGCCGCTTCTATGCTAATAGGTGTTAAGGCCGGGTATGGTACGCATGATAAACGCAAAAAACTAAGCGAAGAGGAGAGGATAGCAAAGGTTATGCCTTATTTGAAAAACAGTTGTATCGTTTTTAAGGAAGGATAAACATGGCACTATCGTTACCAAAGGGCTTTCTGTATGCAGGGACACCATGCGGCATAAAGAACGATGGTAAAAAGGATCTGGCCATTGTATACTCGGAGGTCCCGGCAATAGCAGCCGGCCTGTTTACCACAAATGCCATAAAGGCTGCACCTGTTGTAGTTTCAATGAACCAGCTTAAAAAGGGCAAGAAAAGGATCATAATTGCAAACAGCGGTATAGCAAATGCTGCAACAGCCAAAGACGGCATAAAGGATGTTAACGAGATCATAAACGCATATGCCAAAGGCTTTAATGTAAAGCCCGAAGAGGTCCTTGTTGCATCTACAGGGATCATCGGCAGAAGGCTGCCTGTTGAAAAGATTAACGCCCACATAATAACCCTGAAGAACGATCTTTCCAGACAGGGTTTTATGGATGCAGTAAAAGCGGTAATGACAACGGACACTGTTCCGAAGTACGGATCCAGGAGGTTAAAGATCAACGGCAGGGAAGTCATACTTACAGGGTTTGTTAAAGGATCAGGTATGATACAGCCGCATTTTGCGACAATGCTTGGATTTTTTACATCCGATGTTAACATAACTCCAGGTGCCCTCAGAAAAGCAATGCTTGCTGCTTCTGATGCATCGTTCAACAGGATTACCATAGACGGAGAAATGAGCACAAACGACACGGTATTCATTCTCGCCAACGGGCTTGCAGAAAATGATATTATAAATGAACATGGAAAAAATTACTCATTGTTTGAGCAGGCACTGATAGACCTGACAAGAGAACTTTCCGAAAAGATGGTAAAGGACGGGGAAGGCGCAAACAAGGTAATAGAGATCAGCGTTACCGGCACAAAGACAGAAGAGGACGGGAAAAGGGTCGCGTTTAAACTTGCAAATTCACCATTGATTAAAACCGCTTTCTTCGGAGAAGATCCTAACTGGGGCAGGATCGTTGCAACAGTTGGAGCATCGTGCCCCTATGTAAGCGAATCAAGGCTGAAGATCTGGATAGGCAAACAGATAGTGTTTAACTGCGGCAAGGGTATAGACAATGATGCGCTGCTGAAAGTAAGAAATTCAATGAAAAACAGAACCATCCAGCTTGCGGTTGACCTGGGTTCAGGCAATAAAGGATTTAATGTAATGACCTGCGATTTCACCTATGATTATGTCCGTATCAATTCAACCTATACAAGTTAGGAGGAACGGTGCTGAATGCTTCTTTAAACAGGCATACAGGCATCATCTTGTTATCGGTAATTGTGCTATGCCTTACAGGTGCAGTGCCGGCAAGGACGGATATTTATTCATATGTTGACGGCAACAATGTTATACATTTTACCAATGTACCTACAAATAGAAAGTATAAACTCATTTTCAGGGAATATGGATCTTTTGATCGCACCAGGATACCGCAGGTAAAGCTTCAGGATAAGGTAGAGCGGGTTGCCGGAAAATACGGGGTAGATCCCCTCCTGATAATGGCAATGATAAAGGTTGAGAGCGATTTTATGCCGCATGCAATATCGTCTGCAGGCGCTGTCGGGCTCATGCAGCTGCTGCCCTCAACATTTAAAGAGATGAATATGCCCGACATTTATACCCCAAGGGACAATATAGAAGCAGGAGTTAAATATTTCAAATATCTGTATACCATGTTCAAGGGAGACTATATAAAGGCGATAGCAGCTTACAACGCAGGGGAAAAAGCTGTTATAAAATACAATGGCATACCACCGTATCCAGAAACGCAGTGGTATGTTGCAAAGGTATTAAAGACATTCTGGAAAATGAAGGGCTATACCGAGAGGTGATAATGGCAAAAATAAAGCATCTTTCTAACAATCCTGTGCAGGATAAATCCATGGAAACAGCAAAAAAGTATCTTGCTGAAGAAAATTATGTTGACGCAAAGGATGAGGTCGAAAAGATACTTGACGGAAATCCGGCTGACGACAGGGCTTTGAACCTGCTTGCAATAATAATGCTGAAACTCGATCAGTACAGCAAGGCTGTAAAGATCTACGAGGAGCTTATACTACGCTATCCTAATACGATGCCGCTGCGCACAAACCTGGGCGTGGCTTATCTTAAGAGCAATCAACCCGAAAATGCATTAAAGGAGTTCTCCGTTGTCCTGACTAAGGATCCCGGGAATAAAACTGTTCTCAAGCTCAACGGGAAAGCCCTGTTAAAACTTAACAGGGTTGACGAGGCGATCGATTCATTCAAAAAGGCGGGGATGAATGATTATGTAAAAAAGATAAAAAAACACGGCCCCAACGAACCTGTTGTATCAGAACTGACCACAGAGGATATAATGCAGGAGGCCATAGGTAAGGATAAGGCTATAGAGCCCCAGGAAGAAATTCCCGGGGAGGATCAGGTTTCGGAACAAGACAAGGAAACCGGACAGGCATCCGCAGAACATACTCAGGAAGAGGGCAATGAAGAAATCATGGAACAGCGGGGCACTGAATCTGCAGAAGATTATGAAGAAGAACAAATCATAGAGACAGAACGCGGCCCATCTGCGATAGACGAACAGGAATTCCTGAATGAAGAAGCAGCAGTAACGGAAGAAACGGAAAAGGAAGAGTCTTTCGAAGAAGAGCAACCCGCTCCTGAGAAGCAGCTTTCAGAGACAGAAGAAAAAAAACCTTCAGGTAAAGCGCGGGCAGACATGAAGGCACCGGCACCTGCAGAACCACAGGTATCCACGGTACAAACCGGTGACCAGGAAGCCGGGAAACCCGCCCAAAAGACATCCCAAGGTCTTTCTGCTGTGTTGGAAGAAACCTCTTTATCAAAATTTGCCACAAAGGTTAACTTCATAAATGAGTCAATGCTGCTTTTTAATCTCGACGGTAATCTTATCTATGTCAGGAACAAGGGGATCATAGCACTGACAGATGGTTTAACCATTGAACAGGCATACAAGCGTTACAGGGGCAAGGACACGAAATCGTTCTTTGCAGAAAGAAAGGAAGATCCCATAGTGCTTGTTTACGGGAAGGGGGCACTGATACTGAAAAGCGATTTCAAAACCGTTAAGCTCTTCAATCTCAAGAATGAAGCAATGTTCCTGGATGATGAAAAGCTTGTAGCGTTCCAGGGTGATCTTGAATGGGAAAACGGAAGGGTCGAGCTCCAGGCGGACAAAAGCATAAATGTAACCCAGATAAGAGGGACAGCCGACGTATACCTTGGCCTGTCCCATAACCTGTTGAGCATAAGGGTAAGTACGGATAATGCCCTGTCCGTTCGGCTGAATTCTCTGATTGGGTGGCACGGCAAGCTTATTCCAAAACCATCTGCGGTAAAGCATTATACCCCGGATATCCTTATATCTTTTTACGGGGAGGGCGTGGTTTTCATAGATGCGTAGCAGGATTTCAAACGATATAAGAACTCTGCCGAACATGCTCAGCCTGTCAAGGGTATTTCTTATACCTTTTATCATTATGTTGATGGAAATTATAAAATATGCAGATGCCCGTAACATTGTATTACTGGAATGGATAAGTTTCATAACAGCGGGTATATTCGGCATGGGCGGGCTTACAGATTTTTTTGACGGCTACTTTGCAAGAAAGTACAAAGGCACAACCAACCTTGGGAAACTGCTGGATCCGATATCCGACAAACTTCTGATAGCCGCTACGATGATCATGCTTGTATCCGTAAACAGGCTCCACGCATGGATTGTAGCGCTGATCATAGGGCGTGAGATTGCTGTAACAGGACTGAGGGCGGTAGCAGCTTCTTCAGGGCTCGTAATACCGGCATCCCTTGAGGGTAAGTATAAAACAAATTTTCAGATAGCCGCTGTTATAGGCCTGCTTATCCATTATACATACTTTGGCATTAACTTTCAGAGAACAGGCATGCTGTTTATCTGGATTGCACTGTATGTAACCATTCAGTCAGGCATACGTTATTTCATGAACTTTTCAAAAATACTAAAAACGGAGGTGTAGTATGGCAGTAGCAAGAGTAACGCAGGTAGTGTCGTCATCCACAAAAGGATGGCAGGAAGCTGTACAGGATGCTTTGAAAAGGGCAAACAAAACTTTGAGGAATCTTACCGGCATAGAAATTGTATCGCAGAAGGCAAAGATCCAGGACGGTAAGATAGCCGAATACCGGGTAACGATGAACATCACCTTCATCCTCGAAGACTGATCAACAGCTTAAAATTAATCGGGCAGGGCCTTGACAGGCTCTGCCTCTTTTTGTCCTTTTTACCATGCACAAATTCGATCCGGGACAGGCCCACCGCTTGAACGACCCTGAAAGACCCAAGCACGAGAACCCGCAGATGATATTAAAGGCAGCAGGCATCAGAAGCGGTATGACCGTTGTTGATGCAGGCTGTGGGACCGGCTTCTACACGTTCCCCGCTTCAGGGCTTATAGGTGAAAAAGGACTCGTTTATGCAGTCGATATGTCAAAAGAGATGCTCAAAATATTAAAAAGGGAGATAGAAAAACAGAATGTCAAGAATGTGCGTGCGGTAGTATCAGAAGAGACAAGCATCCCTCTTGATGATGGAATCGCTGACATGGTTATTAACGTGAACATGCTGCACGAGGCTTATGACATGGATGCCTTTGTCAGGGAACTCAAGAGACTCATGAAGAACAACGGCATCCTGCTGCTTATAGATCATAAGAAAGAACCAATGCCCTCAGGCCCGCCCTTACAGGACAGGGTTTCTTATGAAGATGCAACAACATTATTGAAACGATGGTTTGATATCGTCCTGAAAGGTCCATCCGGCGAGTACCAGTACGGGCTGATAGCTGTGAAAGAGAATAATGGCAGGTAAGACCGTTATAAAAAACGGCTTTGTTATTGACGGCACCGGTAGCAGCGGTTTTTATGCGGACGTTGAAATACTCGAGGCCGGGGTAAACCGCATATCGAAGACATCGATAAGCGCGGATACCGTTATCGATGCATCAGGGATGGTGGTCTCACCGGGGTTCATAGATATCCACTCTCACTCGGATTACCATATACTGTTGAACCCTTTTGCGGAAAGCAAGGTAAGACAGGGTGTGACAACAGAGGTTAACGGCAACTGCGGATATTCGATAGCGCCTGTTGACGGGATTATAAGACAGGAAAGAGAAGAGCAGTACTATGGCAGCTACGGGCTTAAACTCAGGATCAAAAGCCTCCAGGATTATATTGAACAGATCAATAAACAGGGGTCCTCATTAAATATCGCAATGCTTGCCGGTCACGGCACCATAAGGGGTTCTGTGATGGGAAGGAAGGCAGCCAAACCTTCAGACAAAGAGCTTGATAAAATGAAACTTTTGGTCAAGGAGTCCATGGAAGCAGGCGCATTCGGCATATCAACGGGCCTTGCTTATACACCGGGTGCTTATGCGGATACAGGCGAGATCATACAACTTGCAAAGGTTGCCGCAGATTTCGGCGGCATATACGCAACACACATGCGCTCGGAAGGCAGGACGCTTGTCGAGTCCGTGGGAGAGGCTCTCGAAATAGGCAGGCACGCTGGTCTGCCTGTTGAGATAAGCCATCTGAAGACCATGCATCCTGAAAACTGGCACAAGATTGAAAAGGTGTTTGAGCTTATCGAGACAGCACAAGGACACGGCGTTGACGTAGCGGCAGACCGGTACCCGTATTTGTCCGCATATACAGGCCTTGCATCCGTCATGCCCGACTGGGTATTTGCGGATTCGACAGAAGCGGCTCTAGCAAGGCTTGAGGACAAAGCCGTACGAAGCAGGATCCATGATGAGTTGAGCTCACAGCATAATGACTTGAACGATTACTTTTCCAGGATCATGATCTCGCAATGCATTACGGACGGATATAAGACATTCGAGGGTAAAAACATTTCAGAGATATCGTCAGAACTCGGCATGCCGCCGCTTGAAACGATTTATCTCATCCTTATACAAGAAAAACTTATGACAACGGCGATCTACTTCGCCATGAACGAGGACAACCTCAGGCGCATACTCACAAAGCCGTACGTGTCCATTGGTTCTGATGCAGGGCTGCGGGCTGATTACGGCCCGCTTTTTGAAGGCAAACCCCATCCCAGGTCCTATGGCACATACCCGAGGGTATTCAGCGATTTTGTCAGGACAGGCATTATGAAGCTTGAACAGGCGGTTTATAAGATGACCGGCCTGCCTGCATCAAGGGCGGGGATCAGGCAAAGGGGCGTGCTTAAGGAAGGATATTTTGCAGATATTGTGATCTTTTCCCCGGAGCAAATGGAGGATAAGGCTACATACACACAGCCGCATGTGTATCCAAAAGGCATTGATACGGTAATGGTCAATGGCGTTACGGTGATTAAAAAGGGCACGCATACCAAGGCCCTGCCCGGAAAGATGTTAACCAATAAAATGCTTTAAAAATAAGGAAGTTTGTGCAATGGGTGAAAACCTGCGTCAATTTATGAAATCAAATTCTAAACCCAAAATCCTAATTTCTAAACAATATCAAATTTTCAACATTCGAAACAAAGAAAGTACTTTAAGATTCAGAATTTTGATCATTCGAGATTTGAATTTGTTTAGGATTTAGATATTATAATTTAGTATTTGGAATAAGGAGGCCAACATGAAGGCAGCGGTATTCCACGAATTCGGTGACGTTGATAAATTCAGGTTTGAGGAATTCCCCGATCCCGAGGTAAAAGCAGGCGAGGTGCTCATAAAGGTTAAGGCATGTGCACTGAACCATTTAGATCTATGGCAGAGACAGGGCCTGCCGGGCGTAACCCTTCCGCACATATCAGGCAGCGATGTTTCCGGCATTGTCGAGAACTCGGGCGGGGGTATTGAAGGCATCAAAAAGGGCGACGAGGTAATCGTCTCACCCGGGATAAGCTGCATGAAATGCATAAAATGCCTTACCGGCGACGATAACCAGTGCAGCAAGTACAACATTCTGGGGTACAGAAACAACGGCGGGTATGCAGAGTATGTTTCAGTGCCTGCTGTGAATATCCTTCCAAAACCAAAACATCTCTCATTCGAAGAGGCAGCGTCCATGCCCCTTGTATTCCTCACCGCATGGCATATGCTGATCGGCCGCGGGGGTGTAAAGCCTGGTGACACTGTCCTTGTACAGGCCGGGGGCAGTGGTGTTGGCATTGCTGCGATACAGATTGCAAAGCTCTTCAATGCACGTGTGATAACGACTGTCGGGAGCGATGATAAGATTGAGAAGGCAAAGTCTCTCGGTGCTGATGATGTTATAAACTACAGGAAGCAGGACTTTGAGGAAGAGGTAAAAAGACTTACCGACAAGCAGGGCATTGATATTATAATAGATCATATCGGCCCTGATGTGTGGGATAAAAATATAAGGAGTCTTGCAAGGAACGGAAGGCTTGTAACATGCGGTTCAACGAGCGGTCCTTCCGCAAACATCGACCTTAGATATGTCTTTTCAAGACACCTTGCCATACTCGGCTCGTACATGGGCAGAAAACCAGAACTGCTCGAGGTGCTGAAGTTTGTCGATTCAGGGAAGCTCAGGCCTGTCGTGCATAAGGTTTTTGATCTCAAGGACGCAGGGAAAGCGCAGGAGGAAATGCTGGACAGAAAAAACTTCGGTAAGATCGTGCTCAGAGTGGGCTAAAGCTTAATTTTTATTAACCCCAAAATGCAATAATGAAATCAAGCATGCCTACCGCAATGGCATGGAACCGCAAAAGGGCATTGACTACTGACATGCCTGTACCTACCTTTATATAACGCATAAGGCAAGTGCACACGTGTACTGGGGCGTTGAAGGAGGTAGTATGAGCAAGAAGAGATTCGTCTTCTCTGTCGCTTTAGCGGGGCTTTTACTGATAGCGGGCTGCGGAAGCAGTAGTTCAAGCAACGGTTACGGCGGCAACAACAATAATACAGGCTGTACGGTTTCTACTGCGGTGGCAACAACATCGGTCTCTGCTTCTGATGCAAATGGTCATTATGTTTTTACCCCTTCATGTATAAAGATATCCAGCGGCCAGACAGTCATATGGACAAACACGGGGACCATGCCCCACACCGCTACAAGCGACTCAGGCGCACCGGTAACGTTTGACAGCAAAAACCTTTCTCCGGGACAAACATTCTCATTTACATTCACGGCACCCGAAACGATCGGTTATCACTGCACGTATCATGTGAGCTTTGGTATGAAGGGAACAGTAATTGTTCAATGAACAAAAAGGCACGAACAGTCATGGCAAAGGAGGTGTTCTATGGCTTCAGGAACATCAAGGCTAAGGGTTGGAGACGCGGCTCCGGATTTCACACTCACATCGCAGTCCGGTGAAAAGGTAAGTCTGAAAGATTTCGTCGGGAAAAAGAACATCGTGCTGTACTTTTACCCGAAGGACTTTACGCCCGGATGTACTGCAGAGGCGTGCACATTCAGGGACAGCTACGAAACGTTCAAAAACGAAGGTGCTGAGGTAATCGGCATAAGCTCTGACGATAAAGAGTCCCATTCAAGGTTCGCATCGAATTACAAACTGTCCTTTACGCTGCTGAGCGACGATGACGGCAAAGTAAGAGAGCTTTACGGTGTGCCGAGGACCCTCGGTCTGTTACCCGGCAGGGTAACCTACATAATAGACCAAAAGGGGGTCATACGACACATATTTTCATCTCAGTTCAAGCCTAAGAAACACATTGAAGAGGCACTGAGGATACTGAAGGACCTTGGCGAAGAAGGGCTCAAGAAGGCGGTATAAGGCGGAAACCAGACAATGTCATCCTTCGTGGCACTTTAGCAGCAGGAAGGATCTGTACCCATAGATTCTTCGTTTCATCGGCAGTGGCAGAAGCGGGGAACTTTTATATTGAGCCAAAAAAGTTCAAGAGCGAGATTTGCTTGTTCGCTATTTTTCAAATGAACTTTTACCTTGAAATTTTCCTCGCATTAAATTAAATACATGCTTAACGTGGAATATGCATACCAATCAGTCATATAAAAACGTAAACGGCTTTCATATGTTTTACCGCGAGCAGGGCAGCGGTGTGCCTGTGATCCTTATCCACGGGTTCCCCCTGACAGGAGATATTTGGAAATCCCAGATAGAGGTTCTGAGTTCAAAGGCAAGGGTCATTGCCCCTGATCTCAGGGGCTTTGGAAAATCCGAAGTTACAGACGGCACATACTTCATGGAGCTGTTTGCACATGACCTTAAGATCCTGCTCGATGAGCTTGGTATTGAAAAGGCAGTGCTTGCAGGCATCTCCATGGGCGGATACATTGCATTTGCGTTCCACAAGCTGTTCCCCTCGAGCGTAAGGGCATTAATATTGCTCGATACAAAGCCCGGTGCCGATTCCGAACAAGGCAAAAAAGGCAGGTTTGATCTGGCTCAAAAGGCACGCAGCGGCAAGATGGAGCAGATCGCGGACGAATGGGCGGGACGGCTGTTCGCACCATCAACCACAAAGACAAGGCCTGATGTTGTACGCACGGTAAGGGACGCTATCTTTCATACATCTCCGGAGGCAATAGCAAATGCATCGCTTGGCATGATGGAAAGGCAGGATTCCACACCGCTGCTCAGGGAGATCTCCTGCCCTGTTTTAATCATGACAGGCGATCATGACAGGATAGCGCCGGTCGAAGAAGCACAAGCAATGGCAGCAGGGATAAAGGGATCGAGGGTTGAGGTCATTGAAAATGCAGGCCACCTCACCTGTCTTGAGGCCCCTGAGCAAGTTAACAGCCTGCTACTGGATTTTTTGTCAAGGGTGTGAAGTAAATCCCGTTTTAGAACTCGTACAACAACGCAATGCCGTAATCCCTGCTGTCAGCAATGGGATTAACGGCTGATGTATCTAATCTTTATTCCGGAAAAACCGCCAGAACACCCAGAGCTCCACGGCCAGCTTGCTTCTGTCTATTCTATAGGGCAGGGTAAAAGTGTCCGTTTGTCCACCTACCGTACTTATCGCCTGTTTACCGGTAAAACTATGGTATACTACAGCACAGCTTAAAGATAAGTGTCCGTCGTGCAGATACCGTTCGTAACCTATACCTATATTATATATAAAACCTTGTAGACCTACAGTCCTTCCAGGGATTTGTTCTGTAACCATATCTTCATAACCGCCTAATCCGGTTCCTAAAACCATATACACATTGTCCCATTTACTGAGCGGCAGTATCGGTTTGATATCTACATCAACCGGTTCAATAAGATGCCATCCACCTTTAACGCCATTACTGTTAAACGCACCGGATTCACCGTGGTATCCTAATTCTGCGGCGAGATACTTAATAAACTGATACCCAACATGAAAGCTTATACCGATACCTGTTGCATAGCCGGGTTGATCAGGGCCGGTTGGTATGTATGCACCTGTTGCAGTTCCGATATAGAAATCCCTGTGGTCTTCCGATATCGGCCCCTGCGTTAAAAACCCTGCAAAAGCGGTTGTGCTATGACACCCATACAAGAAAGCAAAGCCCATCAGGATGAGTGGCATTTTTTTATAGAGCATAGTAAGATATTGTTTCATGGTGCATGGTTTAAGAAGTATGCTCCTATCAGTTGCACGCATTCTTCCTCCCCAAATCAACATATGCAATGGCGTGATCGCCCTGTAATCCGACAACGAGATATGCAGTGCCGGCGGTATTTGTAAAATTCGTCCCGGGTACGGCGTTCATGGTATACCCGGACGGTATCACTCCCATGTCATAAGGCTTTTTGCCAACATAGATATTATATCCGCCAGAGAGCGATCCTGTCCCGTTTATCAGGGTATCCTCTGAAACAACCGTTATATTTCCTGAATTATATTCACTGATATACACATAAGCACAGGTTGGGTGCAGAATTATCCTCTGGGGATTGTCAAAGCTTGGATCCGTAACAGTCCTTACAATAGCGAGAGCATCAACATCAATGACCGATATGCTGTTTGAGCCACTGTTTACGACAAACAGCCATTTGCCGTCAGGGGTCTGTACCATGCCGTTCGGAGACATGCCTACTCCTATGGTTGCAACAACGGTATTGGTTGTCGTAGAGATAACCGATACCGCATTACCGGACGACTCGCTTACAAAGATATACCTATCATACGTATCGGCTGCAAGATAGGCGGGATAACTGAAGTCTGGGTCTGTAATCGTCTGTACGACGGTATTCGTTGTTGTCGATATGACGGATAGTGCGTTTGTGTCCGTGGCAACATACAGAGAGCCGCCGTCCGGTGTGACAACCGCATCTCCCATGCGATGAAACGCGGGATCGCTTATGGATGCTATTACCTGCAAGCCGTTGAGTGCTTGTGAAATGGATATAACCGATATGCTTAATCCTGCGTTGTTGATGACGTATAATCTTTGACCGGCCTGCCACAGCGCAATACCGACAGGATACCTGCCTGCCGGAATTGTAAAGTTGTCATTGTAATATCGGTCTACCAATACACTGTTCTCATTTGCCATGGTTATGTATGCATCCGTATTTGACGGAATATTCTGTGTTACAATCTCAAAAGGAACATGCCCTAAACCTATTACATTAACATTTTCGTAGAAATAGTCCCCGTACGGACAGCCTGTAAAAAAGATGAAAGAAAGAATAAGACATTTCGCTAATGATGTTACTCTTGAGTTAATCTTTTTCTGTATGAAAGAAACCATGACAAACCCAGATACGATTGTATAACAAGAGGGCAGAATGTCAATGGTGTACAGTTATGAATAAGTGAAGCTAATGCCCCTTTCTTATTTTTCCGAGATACGCCTTTATGATCTTCTCGTATCCGATATCCTTGGGCAGGTAGTAACGTTTGTCTTTCAGTTTGTCCGGCAGGTACTGCTGTTCGACATGCCCGCCTTCATAATCATGAGGATATTTGTAGCCCTCACCGTAGCCCAGCTTCTCCCCCAGCTCTGTAACCGGATTTATAATATGTTTTGGTATATCAAGGTATCCATGCCTTTTGAGGTCTGCCTTTGCATTAAGGTATGCCTTGTACGATGCATTGCTTTTCGGACACGATGCAAGGTAAGCGGCCGCATGCGCTACGGGTATGAAGCCTTCGGGCATGCCTACGGCCTCGAATGCATGGAATGCGGAAACCGCGACAGTCAGCGCGGCCGGGTCTGCATTGCCGATGTCCTCTGACGCGAATATGATCATCCTCCGCAAAACAAACCTCGGGTCCTCTCCGGATTCCAGCATCCGTGCAAGGTAGTATATGGCCGCATCAGGGTCTGAGCCGCGCATGCTTTTTATAAACGCAGATATGGTATGGTAATGCTCGTCTTCTTTTCTGTCGTACGGAAGCAGGTTGACCTCGGACAGTTTCGATGCATCCTGAAGTGTTATGAGCCTGTCAGGTTTGTTCACTGCAATGCCTGCGAGGATCTCAATCGCGTTCAAGGCCTTCCGTGCGTCTCCATTGCTCATGACAATGATATAATCCATTGCCTCCTTGTTTATCCTTATGCCTTCGCTGCCAAGGCCGTGTTCTTTATCAGAGAGTGCGCGCTCTATGATGGCTTCTAAGGCAGGCTCTTTCAACGGCTCAAAAACGACAAGCGTGGTCCTGGACAAAAGCGCACGGTTCAGTGAGAATGACGGGTTATCCGTGGAAATGCCTATGAAAATAACGCTCCCATCCTCTACGTAGGGCAGAAGGATCTCCTGCTGTGAGCGGTTGAGGTGCTGAAGTTCATCAAGAACAAGAACCAGCTTCTTGCTGGTAAGACTCAGGGTCTTTGTCTGTTTTAAAATACTGCCTATTTCCTTTGTGCCTGCGGACACGGCTGTCATATAAACAGGCTCGTACACCGGGTTTGAAGTAATGATCTTTATGAATGATGTCTTGCCGGAGCCCGGCGGCCCCCAGATGATCATCGAAGGCAGTACGCCTGAATCGAGTGTCTGCCTCAGTGGCTTTCCTTCGCCGAGCACGTGTTCCTGGCCTGCGAGTTCTTTCAGGCTGTTGGGCCTCAATCTATGGGCAAGGGGCTGTTTCATATAATTGTGTTAAAATTTGTCCTGTTTTATGTTATCAGAAAATAAAACAAGTAAACCCCATTAGAAGAAGCCGGGTTACACCGTATCCTTTCTAAAAGGAGCTAACATGTTTTGTTTTACCATCGCTGTTAGGCATAGTATATATTCTAACGGGGTAAAAAGTAAATAGTATGAAGATAGCATTGGTTGTAAAAAGTAAAAAGTCAGCAGACATATATGAGGAGATAAGAAGGTACACAGAATACCTTGATAAAAGGGGTATAAACGTTGTCATAGAAGCCAGTATGGCCGACGCTGTAAACTCCGGGCTTGTACGCTTTAAGGACAGGATACCGGGCGATGTTGATACTATTGTGGTATTTGGCGGAGACGGCACATTCCTGTGGGCAATAAGGCTTATGGCCGAGCAGGACATACCTATCATAGGGGTGAACATCGGGGGGCTCGGTTTTCTTACAGAGATTACCATGGATGAGCTGTACACTGTTACCGATCTTGTAATATCGGGGAGTGCCGTCTATGAAAAGAGGATGCGCCTGCGTGTACAGGTCATGGACAACAGCACACCCATGATAACATACGATGTGCTGAATGACGCAGTGATAACAAAAGGCACAATAGCAAGGATGATATTGCTTAAAACAAGCGTTGATCACAACTACCTTACAACGTACAAGGCGGACGGTCTTATCATGGCTACATCAACGGGCTCGACAGCATACTCCATGGCATCCGGCGGACCCATAGTGTACCCCACGACGGACACGATCATACTCGCGCCCATATCCCCGCACACCCTGACCAACAGGCCGATCGTATTGTCGTCGGAGGCGGTCGTGGAAGTCGAGCTTGAATCGGACGAGAAGGATGTCGTCATAACGCTTGATGGCCAGGTATCAAGGCCTGTAAAAAAAGAAAACAGGATCGTGGTATCAAAATCGCCCCATTATACGACTGTCATAAAATCTCCATTCAGGAACTATTTTGAAATACTGAGGGAAAAGCTGAAATGGGGTGAGCGGTAGATGTTGAAATCCTTAAGGCTGAAGGATTTTGCGATCTTTAAAGACGTATCAATCCCGTTTTCAGAACACCTGTGCATTATAAGCGGAGAAACAGGCGCAGGCAAATCCATCATGGTTGACGGAATGCTTGCACTGCTGGGCGCAAAGGTAGATTCGACCGTGGTAAGGGACGGCTCACCGGAAGCAACAGTGGAAGGGGTTTTTGAGATAGAGGAAGACAGCCCCCTGCTCAACAAATTCATAAGCGATCATGGGTTTGAATCATCTCCGGAACTGGCGGTCAAACGTACGATAAGCGCCCAGGGTAAAAGCAGGGTCTATATAAACGGCTCTCCTTCGACACTGTCAATACTCTCGGAGCTGTCGAAATTACTTGTCGATATACACGGTCAGCATGAACACCAGAGCCTGCTTGACGAATCAACGCACATAAGACTGCTTGATGCCTATGCAGGCCTGGACCGGCAGGCAACGCAGGTAAACACTTCGTTTACGGACCTGAAACATGTCATAGACGCGTTCGAAAAACTCCAGTCACGGATCGCCGGCGCAAAAAAGGAAGAGGAATTGATACGGTTCCAGCTGTCCGAGATAAACGCGGCGAACCTGAAGCCGGGCGAGGACAGTACGCTTGAAAAAGAGTACAATATACTCTCGCATGCACAGCGACTGCTGGCTGAACTGAATATTGCTTACGAATCTCTGTCCGGGGACGAGAACAGCGCAATCATCAATGTGCACAGATCGCTCAAGACCCTCGCCGGACTGCAGGACATCGATCCGGCGATACAACAATATACCAAAAGACTCGATGCGGTGCTGGTTGAGCTCAAGGACGCCGCAGCCGATATAAACAACTACCTTTCAAGGATAGAACTGGATCCTCAAAAGCTCGAACACACCGAACAGCGCATAGAGCTGCTGGACAGATTAAAAAAAAAGTACGGCAAAACAATAATGGGCATAATGGAGTATGCCGTGTCTGCGGAAAAACAACTGAAAGAGCTCGGCAGCTTGGATGAAGACCTCGGAGGGTTGCAGCAAAAAAACGCAGAACTTGAAAAAGAACTCTACAGTCACGCAGTGGAGCTTTCAAAGGCAAGGAAACATGCTGCTTCCGGGCTCGGTAAAAAGATCACAAACGAACTTAAGACACTGGACATGAAAGATGCGGTATTCGATATAAGGATAGAAGATACGGACGCAAAGGATGCAATTACAATAAAGGACAGGCACATGAATGCAAACGGCATTGACAGCGTAACATTTTATTTTTCTGCAAACCCGGGATTTCCTCCAAAACCGCTGACGGAGATCATATCAGGTGGGGAGCTTTCAAGGACGATGCTTGCAATAAAGAGGGTGCTGGTAAAAGCCTCCCCGGTACCCGTGCTTGTATTCGACGAAATAGATACCGGTATAGGAGGTCAGACAGCTGAAACCGTCGGTAAAAAATTAAAGGAGCTGTCCGACTATCATCAGGTCATCTGCATCACCCATTTGCACCAGATAGCCGCGTTTGGTGATTATCATATCAGTGTATCCAAACATACCTCCGGCGGGAAAACGGATGTTGCCGTCAAGGTGCTCGACGAGAAAGAACGGGTGGACGAGATCGCAAGGATGCTTTCAGGCGAGACGGTAACAGAGCTTGCAAGGAAGCAGGCAAGGGAATTCTTACGGTATGTGAGGGAGACAAAGTGATACGAAAAGCAAAAATGAGCGATGTAAAGGACATGCAGAAGCTTATAGAGGTCTATGCAAAGAAGGGCGAGATGCTTCCGCGTTCATTGCTCGAGATATACGAAAATATACGCGATTACATCGTCTCGACGCTTGATACAGACGAAATCGTAGGCGTATGTGCCATGCACATATTCTGGGACGGGCTTGCAGAGGTCCGCTCGCTTGCTGTAAAGCAGGAATACACTCACAAAGGCATAGGAACGGCACTTACAAAATCATGCATAGATGAGGCAAGGAATTTTGAGATAACCCAGATCTTTTCGCTTACCTACAAGCCCGAATTCTTCGAGAAACTGGGCTTCAGGATAGTCGATAAGTCATTGCTGCCGCAGAAGATATGGAGCGACTGCCTCAAGTGCCCGCAATTCCCTGACTGTAACGAGATCGCGCTGATCCTCGAACTGAACGGGAAATAACTTCCTCATAATAGTAGGGACGACTCTTGCGGCCGCCCTATACTGATAAAATAACAATTTATGGGCAGGGGCAAGCCCTCCCCCTACTCTTTTGACAGAAATTCCCTTACAGCAGGCGCAAGATACATCTTTGAAAGGTCGTAACCGGTGAGGATGCTTTTGAACAGCGCAAGCTTTTCATCCTCGGACACGTCTTTATCGATGATAAGGCATGCCCTGCCCTTCAAGGTGCACAGCCCGCTCTTTGCATCTGAAAGATGCTCGTACAATATCTGTACATCGAGTCTCCCGAGCAGGCGTTCAAGCTCTTGAAGAAGATATGCATTTTCTTGTGAATTGATAGCCATAGATCCGCAATTATGTTAAATTTATCCGTTATCATAAATAGCACAAGGAGGATTCTATGGCTACTGTGCCAAATGTGAGCTACAGTATAACAGTCAGGCTTGAGATACACAATGTGCCCGGTATGCTCGGCAAGGTAACGACGCAGATAGGAAAGGCCGGAGGCGATATAGGCGCAGTTGATCTTGTCGGGTTTGCAAAAAATGTAATCATTCGCGATATAACTGTAAAAGCAAGGGACGAGGAACACTCCCAGCAGATCGTTTCCACACTGAAGAAGATCCGCGGTGTAAACGTTGTAAGCGTCTCGGACAGGGTCTTTTTGTATCATCTCGGAGGCAAGATTTCCGTTATAGGAAAGACGCCGATAAAAACAAGAGACGACCTGTCCCTTGCCTATACGCCGGGTGTTGCAAGGGTTTCGAAGGCAATCGAAGAGGACAAGAGCAAGTCATTCACGCTGACGATAAGGAAAAATACCGTTGCAGTCGTATCTGATGGAACAGCCGTACTCGGGCTTGGGGATATCGGACCGGAAGCAGCACTGCCCGTAATGGAGGGCAAGGCCCAATTGTTCAAGGAGTTCGCTGATGTTGATGCATTCCCTATTGTTTTAAATACAAAAAACCCTGACGAGATCATTAACACGGTACGGATCATAGCGAGCGGTTTCGGCGGAATAAACCTTGAGGACATATCAGCACCAAGGTGTTTTTACATCGAGGATGAACTGAAAAAGACCCTTGATATCCCTGTTTTCCATGATGACCAGCACGGCACTGCTATTGTATTGCTTGCTGCCGTGACAAATGCACTGAAGGTGGTGAAAAAGAGATTCGGCGAGATCAAGGTTGTACTGTCAGGTGCAGGAGCTGCAGGCATGTCTATTGCCAAGCTGCTTATACACAAAAACGTAAAAGAACTGATTGTAAATGATAAGGACGGTTTGATTTATAAAGGCAGGAAAAAGGGTATGAACCCGTATATTCAATGGCTCGCAGATCATTCAAACAAACAAAATATCAAAGGCAGGCTCTCGGATGCGTTTAAAGATGCGGATGTTTTCATAGGTGTATCGGCGCCCAATATAGTAACTCCTGCTGACCTGAAAAAGATGGCAAAATCTGCAATAGTATTCGCCATGGCAAACCCGGATCCCGAGGTTAGACCCGAGATTGCAATGAAATATGCAAAGGTCGTTGCAACGGGAAGGTCGGATTATCCGAACCAGATAAATAATGTTCTTTGCTTTCCGGGTATGTTCAGGGGAGTGCTTGATGTCAGAGCAAGCCAGATAAATGATGAGATGATGCTTGCTGCTTCTGATGCTATAGCTTCCCTTATAAAGCCGTCCGACCTGAGTGAGGATTATATTATACCGAGCGTATTTGATAAGAGTGTTGTAAAGGCCGTTGCAAAGGCCGTCAGCGATACGGCTTACAGGACAGGGGTAGCACGGAAGAAGCTGAAGGTATACTAACCCCCCAGCAGTGCCCAGATAAACTGCAGGCTGAAAAAGCTTATCAACGTTGTGCCGAACACGATCTGTGCTGCCAGGGACTCGTCAAGATCGTAGATCTGTGCAAATATAACGCTCGACATCATTGACGGCATTGCCGACTGCAGGACCGTAATTTTCATGGGAGATGGCGGGATACTTATAAAAGATGCCAGCACGTACATCGCGGCAGGCAAAAGTACCAGCTTTATGATCGATGCAGCTCCGAACATGGGCACTGCCTGCAGGCGTATTGGTTTTGTTAGATTCATGCCCACTATCACCATCATAAGAGGAGTCGTAACATTGCCCAAAAGTTCAAAAGAGCTCAGCATAAATCCGGGAAGGCGGATCCATGCCGGAAATACAAGGCCGATCAGCAGTGCGATGAACGGAGGCGTTACAACGCTCGCTATAAGCTTCCATGGGGTAATACTCCTGTGTGCAAGGTGGGCTATCAGAAGCAGAAGCACGGTGTAAATGAACAGGCCGTTACCGAACTGGTCATAGACCACCGCAGCAGGCATGCCTGCATCACCTGCAAGACTGTGGATTACTGCATAACCAAGGAATGCCGTATTGCCTCCAACACTGGTCAGTACAAAAACTCCAAGTCTCTTTGGATCTTTTATAAAATATCGTGCAGTATAATATACAATCGCTGTAAACACACCGAGCAACAGCCATGTGAGAAGGCTTATCTTCAGGTACACAAATGACGGATGCTGACGGAACATGGCGAGAAAGACGAGAAAAGGAAGCGTGACATTAAAAACAAATCTCGACAGTATGCGGTTGTCCTGTTCTTCTACCAAACCGGAAAACCGCGCTGCCATCCCAATGGCAATCAGCAGAAAGGCTTCTAAGAGCGTGTTACTCATTTATACAAACCCTAAAATGCAATAAACATGTCGTCCGACAATTCCTGTTTTGTCGTCCTGAATTAATTTTTAGGTCCCATAAGCTATTAATTTTATTAGATGCTGAAACAAGTTCAGCATGACATTTTACCCATTTTGCCTTTTATGCACAGCCTGTTTAAGAGGGAAGGAGGAGGTTAAATTAAGGGATTATCTCCTCCTGTGCCTTATCGCGCGTCTTTTCAGCTTCAGCTTTTCAAATACGACAACCTGGTTCTTTTCCGTTATCACTGCGTTGTTGAACAGCTGTTTTATAACGGCATAATCATCAGGCCCGACAGAATATGCATCGGATAGAAGCACTCCGTTATAGCTGAGGTGTTTTTCAAGCCGTTTATAGCTGACGGCAAAATTGCCGAACTTGTTGCTGAATTTGGTGTTGTCGGGCATATATCGTATGCTGTAGCCCTCCGGTATATTGAATGTTACTTTGTTTGCCTTTTCAAAGTTGTACCCTATGACAAGAGGATATGTCCTTGTATCCCTTGCAACAAGCTGTGAAAGGTTCTGCATTGATATCGTCGGGACCTTTACAATAAGGAGATTCCCTGCCTTTATAACGTAATCCTGGCATGTAAAGTTAAGACTTATGGTAACGGGTATGTTAAGGTTATAGATATCGGATATGGTATAGTCATTAACAACCGCCCCGGGACACACTTCATTCGCGGTGCTTTCAATGAATGATTTTCTCTGTAACGGCTTCATGCCCCTGAGCATGCTCTTTTCAAACATTTCGTAAACACCGCTGTATACCAGCTGCATATCAATATTCAGGGAATTATCGCCGTTTATCTTTACCTTCCTCAGATCCGATATGCTGTTTTTTCCCGGGGGAAATACGGGCGTCTTTACTATGTGTGCCTTGTCCTTCTCTATCACAACAACATCCCGGCCCTGATCCATCGGCGGCAGGTCTTTATAGTTTGTAACATCCGACGTGGAATCCAGGAACCAGTAGCCTCCGTTGCCATTGTCCTGCGGTATTGCGATGATCTCGTGATCGAACTGTCCTGGAGAGGGCAGCGTTGGATCCATTTTCCTTATACCCGCTGTATCGACCAGTACGGGATATGCCGTAACGCCTGCGTGCCTGAGCATCGCAATAAGCAGTGTTGCATGATCCTTACAGTCACCATACTTGTTCCTGAACACATCTTCCGCTTTGTGCGGCTTGTATCCTTCTATGCCAAACTCTATACCGACATACCGTATATTCATTGATATATAATTATAAATCGCACGGATTTTTTCATCGGTTTTTGAAAGTCCCTTGGTAAGCTCATCAATCTTCTGATCCATATCCTTGTCAGTACCGTACTGATCCCCTGCAAGGCCCCAGTACCACTTTGCGAGTGCGTCCCACGAGCTTACCGTGCTTATGGCAACACGGTTGGAAAGGTCTGATATCGGAGGCATGTTCTGTTCCGGTATAATCTGAGGAATATTCTTAAGCTCCCATGTATATACAAGCCTGTCTCCTTTCGCAACAATTGCCGGCGTGGCGTTAAACCGGTACTGCCTGTATTCGAATTTCATATCCTTTGGTATGCTGACCTCGTATTCCGACACCTCTATGGGATCACTTGTCTGAAGGTTATCGCTGTCAAAGAAGTTGTTATCCATATAAGGCTTTATGGTCGTAATCCTGACTTTATAGTCTATGGTTGCACCAGGCGTACAGCCCGGCATTGTTATCGTCCTGTACTTCACATCAGAGTATATCGGCGCGCTTACAATGAACGGAGGCGTAACATCATTTATCGCCTTGGGACCCGGCTTAATTATTTCGCCATTCGGTGTGGTTGTGCTGGCGTCAAGGATCTCTATGTTCTGATATTCCGTCGAGTACGGTATTACAACCTCGCAGTACTCATTTACCCCTCTCTTGTTTAATATCTTTATCTGTTCGTGTTCTGTTGTTGTATACGTGAAGTTTTTGAAAACTGTAGTTTTACCAATGTCTTTCATGATAATCGCCCCTGCTTCAGGCTGGGGTTCCTTCGCACGTGCCGACAGAGGCACGGTCACAACAACAACGGCCATAATTGATACTATTAACCTTTTCATACTATCTCCTCAAATTTTTATTTCCTTTAACCGGTCACTCTGAATGGCGCCCCGGCGACACGAACAGTCTAAGATTTTAGATTCTTCGCTGCGGCATCAAAGCGTCACTCATCAGAATGACGGCTAGAGGATTAGGGTCTCCAAAGAGCTTCATGTCTTTGGGTAAATATTAATTAGCTTCATTGAAATATCAATAGCACTTGCAGAATGCGTGATTGCGCCGGTAGATATGAAATCCGGCTTCAGGCGCGCAACTTCCTGTATATTGCCCAGTGTAATATTGCCTGAGACCTCTGTCAGTGCCCTGCCCCTTGCCATGCTTATGCAACGTCTGAGCATCTTTAATCCCATATTATCAAGCATAACAATATCTGCACCTGCATATACCGGTTCTCTC
>JAJYJX010000161.1 GCA_021789095.1 bacterium | reverse complement strand
TCTGTACTGTATGTTCCGTTTTCATCCATGCCGTCAAATATGCCTCTGTTGCCTTCGATTAAAGCGACCCTTTTTTTAGCAAACCCTTTCAGTCGGTCGCAATCCGCACATGAAGAGTCATCACAAAATCTGCATATTTCTGTAATGCCTGTATGCAATTCAAAAGAATGCGTTACCTGATCACTCCCCATCAGGAAGGTATCCAAGTTATAACACTGACTTGCTGATGCTCGTGAAAGCCATGCTGAATCAATATAATCCGGACCTTTTTTAAAAGGGGATACTTCCACTCCCCGACGGTGCAGGACAGAAGCAATACCAATGCTGACAAATGTTTTGCCGCAGCCGCCGGACAATCCGGATATAATGATTCTTGGTATATTCCACTTCATGGCATTAAATCATATCAATGTATCCGCATGGACATTGTTCTGCGCACTTCTTGCATCCTATACAAAACTCGAGCTTAAACTTATACGGATCCCCCTTGACTGCCGGTTTTACAACAGCGTTGTACTGGCAGAACATCCAGCATCTGTCACATGCAAAGCAATTTCCGCAGCTCATACACCTCTTCACCTCTGCCATAAGCTGTCCCTCTGTAATTGTTGGGCTTATCTCTTTGAAATTGCTTATCCTGTCTATAACGGCAAGGCTGTTCTTTTTAATCTTCGGGAGTTTTTCGTAGTAACTTAAATTCATCTGCTGGTATGAAATGGCCGGCAGCGGAATTTCCTTGGGTTCCTCTTTCCCTCTGAGATAGTTATCAATGGCAAGCGCAGCCTTCCTGCCGAGACCTATTGCAGTCGCCGCAATATCCAGTTCCTGTGTAACATCTCCGCCTGCATAAACATTCTTTTCCGTTGTTTCGTAATGATCGTTTACGTCTATCCATCCTCGTTCATTTCTAAACCTCTCGAGGCCTGCAAAATCCACTATCTGGCTTACAGCGGCGATTACAGCTGTTGATTCGACTACGAATTCAGATCCCTTTACAGGGACGGGCCTTGGCCTACCGCTCGCATCAGGCGAACCGAGCTCCATTCTTATACATTTAAGCCCTGTAGCTTTATCACTATTTTTGACGACTTCCACGGGAGCTGTAAGAAATTCAAAATGGATGCCTTCTTCTTCTGCTTCCTGTATCTCTGTTTTTATTGCCGGCATCTCCTTTACGGTCCTTCTGTAAAGTATGGTCACATCGGCTCCGAGCCGCTTTGCCACCCTTGCAGCATCTATCGCCGTATCTCCGCCGCCTATCACGCTCACTTTATTGCCGATCTCGACCTTCTTTCCCGAATTGATCCGCTCAAGGAAATCTACACCTGTAAAAACATTTGCAGCATCCTCTCCGGGTACATTAAGCTTACTCCCATTCTGGGCTCCTATAGCTACATAAATAACCTGGAACTCTTTTTTCAGATCATCAAAAGCGACGTCCTTACCAACCTTAACCCCGCATTTAAGCGCAACACCCATACCGGTAATTGCGCTGTATTCCGAATCTATAACATTATCCGGAAGTCTGTATCTCGGGATTCCATACCTTAGCATTCCCCCGGGCTTTTCTTTTGCCTCAAACACGGTAACCTGATATCCGCGTCGTGCCAGATGATAAGCACACGAGATACCCGCTGGTCCCGCACCTACAACAGCCACCTTTTCCGGGAAGACCTGGTCCGTAATCTTTTTATGCTGCAGCTTATGTTCTATGCCGTACGTCCCGATAAACCGTTCGATATCATTTATGCCAACAGAACTATCATGGAATTCCCTGTTGCAGCCGCCTTCACAAGGATGCGGACAAACCCGTCCCGTTGTAGCAGGCAGGGGATTATAATCCGTAATGTGTTCCCATACCCTTTCATAGCTCTCGCCATCCTTCAGCATGGTCAAATATTCTCTGATCTTTGTTCCAACCGGGCATGAAACAGTACATGGCGGAACCTTCAGAGTATACCTGGGCCTTAATGATGATCCGCCTATAGCTTCGGAGGTATCACCTCCTCCAAGCCGCAATCCTTTCTTTTTTTTAACAACTTTGAGTTCTGCCATAATAGTATCCTCTTCTCTTTCTACAGCATGCCGATTTTAGGCTTTATTTTTCCGGTTCTGCTCCTTCCTTATGAGGTACCTGAATAGAACTGCTGCCGCCGAAATATCCGTACACAAGCCTGCCCGAATCTATCAGTACCCTAATCGCTTCTTTGCATGCCTCTTTTGAGCATCTTGCCTCTCCATATTTCTGGATCATTGCATTTGTTATATCTTTTGCCTTAAGCTGTTTTTTACCCATATCTTCCTGAACCATTTTGAAAATCTCATTTTGTAGTTCATCCATTGGTACAGCACTTTGATCTGCCATAGTATCACCCCCTTAGAGCGTGAAATGAGTTGACGTGTTATAGGTTGTAGCAGCGAATCTGTAGTCATCTATATGGTACTTGGTGAATTCAATACCCGTAAGTTCAAAGAACCTTGGCCATCCAATCCTTTCAATCCATTCCCCCACTCTCTCATGCTTCTTTGCATTCTTTGCATAAACCTCAACGATGTTTTTAACTGCACTGACAACCTCCGGCCATCTCGGCGGATTGTTCGGTATATATGGTATGGCTAACTTTGAAAACATCGGTGCATGCCTTGCATTGGAAACCTTGCCACCAACCCAGATGGATACACCGTCGTTTAATGAATTCGCCAGAGGCAGTGCCGGGCACATTGTATAGCAGTTGCCGCAGAACATACATTTTTCCTCGTTCACCTCAACCGTCTGAGCGCCGTCAACGACTGCAGGCGCAATAGCACCTGTAGGACATGAGGCAACTGTGGTAGGAATTTCACATAGTTTATTCAGATTGGGCAATATCTTAGGCGGCCTTCTGTGAACTCCGAGTATGGCTATATCGGAGCAGTGAACAGCACCGCACATATTAAGACAGCATGCAAGTGCAATCCTTAACTTTCCCGGCAGTTTCATGGTCTTGAAGTAATCATAAAGTTCGTCCATAACTGCTTTTACAATACCCGAGGCATCCGTTGCAGGCGTATGGCAGTGCACCCATCCCTGGGTATGCACTATATTCGTTATACTCTTGCCGGTTCCTCCAACCGGGAATCCGTTGCTTTCAATATCTTTAATAAGCGGAGCTATCTTGTTTGTATCTGTCAAAAGGAACTCCACGTTATGCCTGCTTGTAAACCTTAAATAACCGTCACTGTATTTATCTGCCAGATCGCATATCATCCTTATTGTGTCTACGCTGATCAATCTTGGGGATCCCATACGGACAGTGTAAATTTTGTCGCCTGTTTCAGATACATGGACAAGCACTCCCGGTTTCAGTATTTCATGGTACTTCCATTTACCGTAGTTCTTTTTTATAAGCGGGTGTAAAAAATTCTCATAAAACGGTGGACCTATATCCGTTCTTCTTTGTTCTGCCTGTACTGGTTCCATACTATTTACCTCCTTATTAATCTTTATTATTTTTGCTCGCCTTCGGAGCCTTCTTCTTCAAAGTACTCTTCATAGAAAATGAATGGATTTGTCCTTGGTTCCTTAATCATCTGAGGTGCCGGTACAAGTTCTATTGCCTCAAGGAACTGTCCCATACCTACCCTTTGTATCAACTCACCAATCCTTTCCCTGTTTTTCCCATACTCACCCCAGAAATCCCAAATCTTTGATACCAGATCTTTAAGTTCCTTATAGGGCGGTTCCATCTTCATGAAAGGTACAAGGACGGAAGAAAGCTGCGCTCCCTGAAGGATTGGTGCCTTTGCACCTATAAGAATAGCAGCGCCGCCTTCCTTGCCCGGTCGTAATGCCTTTGGCATAACATTGATACAATGCATACACTTGTTGCACCATTTGTTTGCAATCTTTAATTCTTTGCCGTCCCATGACATGCACTGGGTCGGACACAGATCACATATCTCGGACTGTATGTTTATACCGTTCTTGGAATATTCCCTGACCGCCTCCTGATCTACACGGATATCATCCTTCCATATACCTATGATTGACATATCGGCCCTTGCAACACTTGCCACACAGTCATTCGGACAGCCCGCCATCTTGAACTTCCATTTATAAGGGAACTGTGGTCTGTGAAGCTCGTCCTGATATGCATTGGTAAGGTCATGAGTTAACGCAAGTGTGTCATAACATGCAAATTCGCATCGTGCCTTCCCCACACAACAGCTCGGTGTCCTGAGGACAGATCCTGAACCACCCAGATCCCATCCTCTGCTGGTCAACTTAGTAAAAATAGGCTCAAGATTGTCAGTAGATGTTCCCAGGAGTACAAGGTCACCGGTTGAACCATGCATGTTGGTCATACCGGAGCCGTGCTGCTCCCATATATCGCATATTTCTCTTAAAGCCTTTGTAGTATAAAACCAGCCGGAAGGCTGATTAACTCGAATGGTATGGAAATGGGCAACATTTGGGAATTTGTCAGGAGAATCAGAATATCTGCCTATTACTCCTCCCCCATACCCTCGCACTCCTACAAGACCACCGTGCTTCCAGTGGGTAACCTTATCTTTATATGATAGCTCAAGCTGTCCAAGTAAATCTTTTGCGCGGGGATTTTTCCCTGCCATTTTTTTGATTTCTTTTACAAAGCTCGGCCACTTGCCTTTTTCAAGTTCGTCAAGCAAAGGTGCATTGTTTTTTTTGGTATCGTCCGCCATTATTCCTCCTTTCTTTTTGCTTCACGTAATGTGTTTTTCTGTTTTATTCTGTATACAATATACAGAATATTTAATATCGTGTCAAGTAAAATCTTGAATTTTTTACAAAAAAACCTTTGCTGTCGGGTAAAAATGAAATTATAACATATCGTTTT
>JAJYJX010000160.1 GCA_021789095.1 bacterium | reverse complement strand
ATATATGATTTCATATCTATAGCATGGTCCAGCGTCATCTTCTTTTCAGCCGGAATAAAAGTTAACATAGAGGGACTCGAGCATCTTGATAGAAATTCTTCTTATATATTCATGTCCAATCATTTGAGCCACCTTGATACGCCGGCTTTTATGGCAAGAATACCTTTTAAAATAAGATTTTTTGCGAAGAAAGAATTATTGAAAATACCCATCTTTGGTCAGGCGATTTATATGGGGAAGCATATAATTATAGACAGAAAGAATACGGAAAACGCCAAAAGAAGTATAAACGAGGCAAAGCGGAGGATCAAAAAGCATGGGTTCAGTGTACTTGTATTTCCTGAGGGCACAAGGAGCAAAACAGGCAAGATGGGTGAATTCAAAAAAGGAGGATTTGTACTTGCCATTGAAACAGGCATACCCATTGTGCCCATTTATATTACCGGAAGTTTCAAGCTGCTGCCGACACATACATTACTTATAAAATCGGGAATAATAAACATTAAGGTTGGAAGTCCCATACCTGTTGATAGCTATACCATAGAGAATAAACAAGAGCTTATGGACAAGGTAAGATCAGGGATAGAGGGACTCGGCAAATAAGCATTTAATCCAAGAAATGTATTTGAAATGAATATAAAGAGAGGGTTTTCTACTGGACTTTTTTACGTAATGAATGGTAAAATATTATCGTTATGAGATCATATATTACAATATTTCTCATTATCATCAATACCATAATAATTGGCTCGATTGTTGCACTGGCCGGGATTTTTGACAGGGGAGGCAGGGTATATGATATTGGTGCACGACTATGGGCAAGGGCTATAAGACTTTGTGCAGGAATAAAGGTAGAAATAAAAGGTCTTGAACATCTTGATAAAAACAAGTCATACATATTTATGTCCAATCATCAAAGCCATCTTGATGCTGTTGCCTGGGCGCCAAACCTTCCATTCAGAATAAGATTTTTTGTAAAAAAGGAACTCATTAATATACCTATATTCGGACAGGCGATTTATATGTCAAGGCATATTATCATTGACAGGAAAAATATTGATAGTGCAAAGAAAAGCATTGAAAAATCAAGGGATATAATAAATAAGTATAAATTATCTGTACTTGTATTTCCTGAGGGCACAAGGAGCAAAACAGGCAAGATGGGTGAATTCAAAAAGGGCGGATTCGTACTTGCCCTTGAAACAGGCATACCCATTGTACCCGTGGCTGTAAAAGGGAGTTTCGATCTTTTGCCTCCGCATACACTGCTTATAAAGCCCGGGTTAATCCAGCTTAATGTTGCCGAGCCTATAAATGTTGCTGATTACACCATTGATACCAAAGAGGTACTGATGGACAGGGTAAGGAACGAGATAGAACGCCTCGCTTCACAAGCCTGATTACAAAATTACTTCTTCCCTGCGCACTATATGATCAGAGCCGTTTGATTTGACAGTTCCGCATTACTTGCTTATATGTTAATTCATAAAAAATAAAATAATAAAGGAGGTAAAAAAGTGGAAGAAAAAGAGCGCTTACTTATTATGAAGTTTTCGGAAGAAAATCCCGAATTAAAAAAACTCTGGGAAGAGCACCTTGATTATGAAAAAAAATTAAAGGAATTCGAGAAAAAAATGCACCTTTCGCCTGAAGAGGAAATGGAGAAGAAGAAAATACAAAAACTTAAATTGTCGGGCAAGGACAGGATGTTCGGAATCCTTTCAAAATATTCAGTAAAGGAGAACTAACCTTCATGCGAAGTGACGAAATTAAAAAAGGTATTGAGCGTGTGCCGCACCGCGCGCTCATGCATGCAGCAGGTGTACCGCGTTCCGAGTTCGAGAAGCCGTTTATAGGCATAGCGTCCAGTTTTACGGATCTGATACCGGGACATGCAGGTATGAGAGTGCTTGAGAGGTTTCTTGAAAACGGCGTGTATGCAGGCGGGGGGCATCCGTTTCTCTTTGGTATACCAGGTATATGCGATGGTATAGCAATGGGTCATATAGGTATGCATTATTCCTTGCCCATCAGAGAACTTATAGCCGATTCCGTGGAAACAGTCGTAGAAGCACACAGCCTTGACGGCATGATACTGCTTACAAACTGCGACAAAATAACACCGGGCATGCTCATGGCTGCCGCAAGGCTGGATATACCCGCGATTGTTTTGACGGCAGGGCCCATGCTTGCGGGAAGGGTGAAGAACGAACGGCTCGATCTCGTGCATGACGCATTCGAAGCCGTCGGCCGGTACAACAGGGGCGAACTTACAGAGGACGATGTCGTTGCGATGGAGATTGGAGCATGCCCGGGTGAAGGCTCATGCCAGGGACTTTACACTGCCAATACAATGGCATGTCTTACCGAATCGCTCGGCATGTCGCTGTACGGTGCAGGCACGGCACTTGCCGTCTCATCAAAGAAAAGACACCTGGCTTTTGAGACCGGCAAGAAGATTGTAGAACTGGTAAAGAACAACGTCACGGCAAGAAAGATCATGACAAGAAATGCCTTTGAGAACGCGATAACGGTTGATATGGCCCTCGGAGGATCCACAAATACCGTACTGCACCTGACTGCAATTGCGCATGAAGCAGGTATAGAGCTGCCGCTTGGGCTTTTCGATAAAATCAGCAGCGAAACACCGAACATCACACGGATAAGGCCATCAGGAGAACATATGATGGAAGATATTGAATATGCAGGCGGCATCCCGGGAGTCCTGAACAGGCTGAAAGGCTTATTAAAGGACAATCCAACGGTAACCGGACCTTCCCTGCTTGAGCTTGCCAAGCGGGGCAATGTTAGCGATGACGCGGTCATAAGGCCTGTTGATAAGGCTTACAGTAAAACCGGCGGCATTGCCGTACTAAAGGGAAGCCTTGCATCTGACGGTGCCGTTATAAAGGTTGCAGGTATCGGATCAGGGCTTGAATCCTTCAAAGGCAAAGCAAGGGTTTTTGATTCCGAACAGGATGCAATGAAGGCAATCATGGGAAAACAGATAAAACCCGGTAATGCAATAATAATACGATATGAAGGGCCCAGGGGCGGGCCAGGCATGCGTGAAATGCTTTCCCCTACATCGGCAATCTCAGGCATGGGCATGGGAGAAAAGGTTGCCCTTATTACAGACGGCAGGTTCTCTGGCGGAACAAGAGGACTTTCCATCGGCCATGTTTCTCCGGAAGCTGCAGCAGGTGGGGCTATAGGCCTTGTTAAAGACGGCGATACGGTCGTTATAGACCTCAAGAAAAAGTCTATTGACATTGACATATCCGATACAGAACTTAATAAGAGACGTGCAGGTTTCAAACCCCCTGAACCAAGATTTAAAAAGGGGTGGCTTGCAAGGTATGCAAAGCTTGTTACATCGGCCAATACAGGTGCTGTACTAAAGGATGGAAAGGACATAGAGTAATGAAGATGAACGGGGCAAAGATATTTATCGAAAGCCTTAAAAAAGAGGGTGTGGACACCATTTTCGGATATCCCGGCGGAGTGGTGCTGAACATATACGATGAGCTGTACCGCAGTGATATAAAGCACATCCTTGTCAGACATGAACAGGGTGCTGCACATATGGCTGACGGCTATGCAAGGGCAACAGGAAAGGTCGGTGTATGCCTTGTCACATCAGGACCAGGCGCCACAAACACGGTAACCGGTCTGGCAACAGCATATATGGATTCTATCCCTATAGTTGTTTTTACAGGTCAGGTCCCAACCAACCTTGTAGGAAATGATGCATTTCAGGAAGCAGACATCGTCGGCATAACAAGGTCATGCACAAAGCATAACTTCCTGATCAAAAATGTTAAAAACATGGCGATGACCATAAAAGAGGCATTCTACATAGCAAGGACAGGCAGGCCCGGGCCGGTTGTTGTTGATATACCGAAGGATGTGACGATCGATACTGCAGAGTTTTCTTATCCTGATACTATTGAGCTGCCGGGCTACAAACCGACATACGGGGGGCATACAGGCCAGATCAAACGTGCGATAGACATGATCCTTGCTTCAAGAAAGCCTGTTATCTACACAGGCGGCGGTATTATCAGCTCCGGTGCTTCAAAAGAGCTGCTGACGTTTACAGAGCTTTTAAACGCGCCTATAACGAATACGCTTATGGGGCTTGGGGGCTTTCCGGGCGAACACCGTTTATTTATGGGTATGCTCGGCATGCACGGTACGTACGCGGCGAATATGGCTGTTACGCATACGGATATGCTTATTGCGATAGGGGCAAGGTTCGATGACCGTGTAACAGGGGATATAAATGAATTCGCACCCGATGCCAATATTGTGCATATCGATATCGATCCGACATCGATCAGTAAGAACGTCGAGGTTGATATCCCCATTGTAGGCAATGCAAAACACGTGCTCGCTGAGATGAATAAGCTGCTGAAACAGGAGAGAAGGCTAAAGACCTTTGTAAAAGAGACAGAGGATTGGAATACGCTCATAAAACAGTGGAAGGAATCGCATCCGCTTGTATTTAAGAAAGCCGGAAAGCTTAAGCCGCAATTCGTGATAGAGAAACTTTATGAACTTACAGAAGGTAATGCCATTATAACGACAGAGGTCGGTCAGAACCAGATGTGGACAGCGCAGTTCTATAAGTTTAAGAAACCGAGGACGTTTATTACATCCGGCGGGCTCGGCACGATGGGTTACGGCTTCCCTGCTGCAATCGGTGCAAAGATTGCAATGCCAGGCGTGCCGGTTATAGATGTGGCAGGTGACGGGAGCATACAGATGAATATCCAGGAGCTCGCAACAGCGGTACAGTACAATGTAAATGTCATTGTCGCTATCCTTAACAACAACTACCTCGGAATGGTAAGAGATC
>JAJYJX010000159.1 GCA_021789095.1 bacterium | reverse complement strand
TCCGATCATAGGTCTTGCTCTTATAGAGTCTCTTGTTATTTACGCCTTTGTTATAGCATTCCTGCTTCAGGGAAAGATATAAACGGTACATTGTTTTTAGGGACAGCGCCCTATTTTCTTTTGAAGAAAATAGGGCGCTGTCCCTTACTCTTTCCCGTGGCAGTTTTTGTACTTCTTTCCGCTCCCGCACCAGCACGGATCGTTCCTGCCGATCTTTTTCTCTCTTTTTATGGGTGAGGTTACACCCTGTCCGGGCACAGATGGAGACGCTGCTGGCATGCCCGCGGCCTGTGCCTGCGCCAGGTTAAGGTTAAACACCAGAGGTGCCTGTCTTCTCTGTGCCAGTTTTTGCTCTTCTTTTTCCTTGATCTGAATCTTGAACAGTCTTGAAATGGATTCCTCCCTTATCTGGCTGAGCATCTGCTGGAACATGTCAAATGCCTCTTTCTTATACTCGATAAGCGGGTCTTTCTGCGCGTATCCCCGCAGACCTATGCCTTCTTTAAGGTGGTCCATGTTCAGCAGGAAATCCTTCCAGTTGCTGTCAGCCACTTGCAGAAATATGAACTTTACAAGTTCTGAAAAAGAGATGCCGGAAACGGCCTTTTCTTTTTCTTCAAGGTGTGCATTTGCCTGCCGGATCAGCATGTCCTTCAGCTCGTATGCGGTTATATCGCGCTTTTGATCGTCTGACAGATCCAGCTTGAGTGAAAGCATGCCGTCAAGGGCCGTGTTGATCGCGTTAAAATCCCATTCCTCGGGTCTTTGAGGGTCTTCAATGTGTTTATGAAGTATATCGTCTATGGTTTGTTCGGTCATCTCCGAGATGAGTTCATGAATCTTTTCACCGTTCAGGATTTCCTTCCTTCTTGCGTATATGACCTCTCTCTGCTTGTTCATGACGTCGTCATATTCAAGGAGGTGTTTCCTGATCTCGAAATTGTGTTCTTCCACTTTTTTCTGTGCGTTTTCTATTGCTTTGGAAATCCACGGGTGCGTTATAGGTTCACCTTCCTGCATGCCGATCTTCTGCATAAAAGAGGATATACGCTCGGAGCCAAACCGCCGCAGCAGGTCGTCCTCGAGCGCCATATAGAACCTGGACGAGCCCGGATCGCCCTGCCTGCCTGATCTGCCCCTTAACTGGTTATCGATGCGCCTTGCTTCATGCCTTTCCGTACCCACGATATGCACGCCGCCCTTTTCGATAACCTCTCTTTTCTCGTCATCGCAGTGCTTTTTAGCCGCTTCATAGAGGTGCTTGAAGTCCTCCTGCTTTGCTTCACCGATCTTAATCTTTTCTTTTACCATGAACTCCGGGTTGCCGCCGAGCAGTATATCAACACCCCTTCCTGCCATGTTGGTTGCGATTGTTACTGCACCCTTCCTTCCTGCCTGGGCAATGATCATGGCTTCTTTTTCATGATACTTCGCATTGAGCACATGGTGCTTTATGCCCCGCTTGGTCAGCATCCTGCTCAAAAGTTCCGACTTCTCTATCGAGATTGTACCGACAAGCACTGGCTTGCCAATCTTATTAAGCTCTATGATCTCATCTATTACCGCATTGAATTTCTCTTTCTGTGTCCTGTAAATCATGTCATGGTTGTCGATGCGGATCATGGGCAGGTTTGTGGGTATAATGTTAACATCAAGGTTGTAGATCTTTTTGAATTCTGCTGCCTCTGTATCTGCCGTACCTGTCATGCCTGCAAGTTTTTTGTACATCCTGAAGTAGTTCTGGAAGGTCACCGTTGCAAGGGTCTGGTTTTCATTCTCTATCCTTACACCCTCTTTTGCCTCTATTGCCTGATGAAGCCCGTCGCTCCACCTCCTGCCGGGCATGAGCCTGCCTGTAAACTCGTCGACAATGACGACCCCGCCTTCCTTGACTACATAATCGACATCGCGTTTAAAGATGACATGCGCCTTGAGTGCCTGATTGACATGGTGCAGTGTTTCCATCTGGGAAGGCTCAAAGATGTTTTTGATACCGAGCAGTTTTTCGACATTCAATGCGCCCTGTTCCGATAAAACGACGTTCTTCTGCTTTTCATCTATTGTATAGTCCTGTTCGAGCTTTAACCTCGGGATCACCTTGTCAATGGTGTAATACTTGCTGGTAGATTCCTCCGCCTGTCCGGATATTATAAGCGGTGTTCTGGCCTCATCTATCAGTATGCTGTCTACCTCATCCACGATTGCATAGTGAAGCTCCCTCTGGACCATTTCATTGATAGTGAATTTCATGTTGTCCCTGAGGTAGTCAAAACCGAACTCGTTATTTGTGCCGTAGGTAATATCCGAGTTGTAGGCTGTCTGCCTTTGCTGGTCATCAAGGTCGTGGACGATCACGCCAACTGTTAATCCAAGAAATTTGTATATCTCACCCATCCATTCTGCGTCACGTTTTGCAAGGTAATCATTGACCGTAACTATATGTACGCCTTTGCCTTCGAGTGCATTTAGGTAGGCAGGCAGTGTCGCAACGAGCGTTTTACCTTCTCCGGTCTTCATCTCTGCTATCCTGCCGTTATGAAGAACAATGCCTCCTAAAAGCTGGACATCAAAGTGGCGCATCCCTATCGTGCGCCTGGCCGCTTCCCTTACAACGGCAAAAGCCTCAACCAGTATATCATCGGGTGATTCACCGGCGGTGAGCCTCTTTTTGAGCTCCCCTGTTTTTTCCTTTAAAGCCGTGTCAGAAAGCGCTGATACTGAGGGTTCAAGCCTGGTTATATCGTCAACAATGGGCTGCAGCCTTTTCAAGTCCCTTTCGTTTTTTGTCCCTGCTATCTTTTTCAGGATTATGTCCAACATGTTTCTGCCTTTTCTGAGATAGTATAAACCATATGTTAATCCCGCCCCCCATGCAATGTCAACCACCAGTAATTCTTCTTCTAACTGTATTGTCCATGGAAGGTTTACAATATCAGTAACCTATCGACAAAATCTGACCATAATTGCTTGATATTATGCATGTCTTAGCTATATTTGTATTCAATGAGGCAAAAAAAAATATTGCTTGTTAGCTTAGTGACAGCGATTGTGCTGGCCATTGTGCTGTGGGCTGCGTCCAGGGAAAAACCCGTAACGGTCAAGATTGTCCCCGTAAAAACAGGCGATGTTGATCAGATCGTAAGCTCAACATCTTCCGGTTCTGTGGAGCCTGCTGAAACAGTAAACCTTATGTCGGAGTATCCCGGCGCGGTGACGCACATATATTACGATAAGGGTGATCGCGTTCAGAAGGGGGATGTCATAATTGCCATGGATAATGCACTTGCAAAGGTCGATCTTGACAGAACGACCGAGGCTTACGCCAGGGCAAGGCAGCTGTTCGCTTCGCACGCCATATCAAAATCAGCGCTTGATACGGCCATGTATGCCTACCGCGCCGCATATGTACGATACGACCAGTCGTTCATAAAGGCGCCTATCTCCGGCTTGATAACACAGATGAATGTCCATCTCGGTGAGTTCCCCCTCGGCAGTAATCCGCTGCTTCCGGGCATGACATCTGCGTTTCAGCAGTACGGGCTGCTTGTACAGATCATCGATGACAGCTCGTACCACATAAAGGCGCCCTTTGACGAGGTTGATTCCGGTGTGATCAGAACAGGCCAGCCCGCGCATGTTTCATTTGATGCATTTCCGGATCACCTCTATGACGGCAAGGTTATAGAGGTGTCTCCCTCGGTATCGACCGCCCTTGATCTCAACCGGACCATAGAGATTAAAATTTCCCTGCCGCACATGGATAATATCCGTATGGGCATGTCAGCGGATGTCGAGATCATCGTCGATGTCGCAAAGAGCGCACTTTACATACCGACGTACGCTATACAGGAGGCGTCCTCTTCCAACAGCAGGTTTGTATGGATTGTAAAGGACCATAAGGCACAGCAGGCAGGCATAAAAACAGGCATATCCAACTGGGACAACACCGTGGTAACAAGCGGCCTGAAGCAGGGAATGGACATCATCCTGCCGTCGGACCAATACACGCTCTATGAGGGCATGAAGGTTTTGACACATGATTGAGATGCAGAATGTATGGAAGATATACAGGATGGATTCCGTGGAAGTTATCGCATTGAACGATATCAATATGAAGATAGAAAAAGGCGAGTATATTTCCATCATAGGTCCGTCAGGGTCCGGCAAGTCCACGCTGATGAATATTATCGGGTGCCTGGACAGGCCGAGTGAGGGGGAATACCTGTTCAACAATAAGAATGTATCCGATTATTCCGACAGGGACCTTGCAAGGATACGCAACAGGCGAATAGGCTTTGTGTTCCAGATGTTCAACCTTCTGCCCAGGTATGACGCCATCAAAAATGTTTCTGTCCCGCTGCTGTATGCAGGCGTAGAAGGAGCAAAAATGGAGGCCATGTCAAGGAATGCACTCGTAAGGGTAGGTCTGGGAGACAGGCTGTACCATAAACCGTCACAGCTTTCGGGCGGCCAGCAGCAGCGCATAGCGATAGCAAGGGCGATTGTCAATAACCCAGACATCATACTTGCGGACGAACCGACCGGAAATCTTGATACAAAGTCCGGAAAAGAGATCATATCCATTTTTAAAACCTTAAATGAGCAGATGAGTGTTACCGTGGTTCTCGTAACGCATGATCCGTCCGTGGCCCGTCAGGCGAACAGGACCATAGAGATACTTGATGGATCCATTGTCACAAAAAGTTCATTTGAAAAGGAGCGAGGTTTGTGAGGTGAGTGAAAACCTGCGTCAAACAAAGGTATTCTTCGAATATCAACAAAAACGATAAGGCAAGATGCCTGCATATAAACCCCGTTAGAAAAGCTGGAATCTTAGCGGATAATGTTATAATGAATTCAGAACCTATTATGCGAACTCTCTATAATCGGAGAGTTTCTAACGGGGTGAACTTACAG
>JAJYJX010000158.1 GCA_021789095.1 bacterium | reverse complement strand
AAATAATCTATACGCCAGGGCATACCCCGGGTTCCCTGTCCATTTTTGATGCGAATGACGATACACTGTTTTGCGGCGATGCAATAAACAACAGGGGCAATCGACTTACAGGACCCAATAAACTCTTTACGATTGATACGGAACGAGCATGGCGATCCATAGCAAAACTCGGTGCATTAAGCTTTAAGGCACTGTATCCGGGACATGGCACCTGGATTGCCGATGGTGCTCAGCAAAAGGTTCAGGATCTACTCATAGCGAAGAGAACAAACTTATGATCAAACCCAAATCATCTATCCAATCAATAAACATTAGGGTTCTGGAAGCATTCATTGAAAACCCATAACCATAAACATGGTATACTATAGAAAAGGAGAATCAATACATGTCCAATGTATCAGGTGTAGCGATCTTGGGGTTGATAAAATTTATTAAAAAGAATCATCATAACGATCTTCACAAGATGATCAAAGCTTTACCCGCGGAATCTTCGCAGTATATGCAGCAGCACCTTCTGGTAACCAAATGGTATCCTTATAAGCTTTACACCGATTTACTACGAGCTTTTGATAAGGTTGTCGGCAAAGGTGATCTGACGACCTGCATAGAGCAGGGAAGACTTTCTGCACAGCATGATCTTTCGACGGTTTTTAAAGGTTTCATGAGTTTTAATAACACCCAGATGATGGTATCAAGGGTTATGGTTGCATGGAGCAGTTATTATGATACAGGCAGAGCAGAAATCCCCGTATTTACGGACAAGGAAGCCACGTATTTTATCAAAGATTTTCCTGACGTAGATTTGGCTCATGTTAAGAATGTACAGGGATGGGTCGAGCAATTCCTTCTTATAACGGGTAAATTTAAGAATGTAAAATCGGAGATAAGAAAATGCCAATGCTTCGGGGACCCGGTAACGGAGATATATTTTACGTTTAATTCGTAGACATAATTTAAAGTGTATTCCGCCAAAATCGGCACCCGATTCCCGATTGTCAACCCATGCCTTTCGGCTCTATTCGGCATGAGTGAGGGCTATCCAAGAACATCATTACGCCTTATTCATCCTATCACGTTCACAACGCTACCTTGTCCGTAAACAATCCCCCTTCGGTTGGGAATATGCCCGGCAGGAAATAAAGGCCTTAAAATTGAATTATGAAAGCCGCTACGCTCGGACCTCCCTTTGCATATCTTCGGTGGTGAATCCCTCAAAATATCATACTCTAACTATCTTCAATACAAATTGATGACTTTACCAAAATAATAGGGTAATATCTCTTTAAATAACAGAGGGGGTGCTTATGGCAAAAATAACACCAGTAATGAGGTCGATGATCAATGCTAACCAGTGTTTCATTGCTACCTCAGACAAGACAGGCAGACCCAATGTTGGACCTAAATTAAGCACAAAAGTTCTGGATGATGAAACTCTCATGTTCATAGAAGCTACCGGCAAGAAAACTTTTGAAAACATAATAGAAAATCCCCTCGTGGCAATTGCAGTTGTTGACAAGGAAAGATTAATGGGTTTCAGGTTTTGCGGACATGCACAGGTATTGACATCAGGACCCGAGTTTGAACATGCAAAACAACTGGCTCTTCAAGTAAGAAAGCCGCTACTAATGGCAGTGGTTATCATAAAGGTCGAAGAAATATATAGCTTAAACCCAGGACCGATGGCAGGACAGAGAGTAGGATAAAGCTGAGACTTATAAGTTAAAAGGAATAGATATGGCACAGGTAAAAGGTGTTGCAATACTCGGATTAATAAAGTTTATAAAAAAGAACATGCAGGATGCTCTGCCCAGAATTATAAATCAGCTTCCTTCTGATACAAAAAAGTATATGGATGAACATATTGTGCTGAACAAATGGTATCCTTACGAGTTGTACACGGGAATATTACATGCGCTTGATAGGATCGCAGGGAAAGGGGACTTATCATATTGCATAGAGCAGGGCAGGCTTTCGGCAAAGCATGATCTTACAACAATATACAGGATTTTTATAAGTTTTGTTAATGTAAAAATATTGATCCCCAGAGCTATGGCAATATGGAACAGTTATTACGATACGGGATCTACGGAGGCCCATTTAATTTCAGATAACGAGGTTATGATTACCATAAAAGATTTCCCCGATATTGATATTGCGCATGTCAAAAACGCACAGGGATGGCTTGAGCAGTTTTTAACTATGTGTAAATACACCGATATCAAATCCACTATTACGAAATGTCAGTGTTTTGGAGATCCTGTTACCGAAATATGGATTGTAGGTAAAGAAAGATGAGGATGCTGAATAGAACCCGACCTACCCCTCACGCATGAATGCTTTAAAAATTGACGTAAAAAAAACAAGCTATAAAGAAACAATTTCTATAAGACATACGATCATCTCCGCACATACGGTTCTGGTGTACGTTAGCTCAGAGAGCTATGTTTAGATTAACGTAGAAACCCACCGTCTTTGACGGTGGTTATGGAGAGTTGGCTTTGCCAGTTTTCTGTCATTCCCACGCAAGTGGGAATCCAGAATTTTTATTACGAAAATGATGAAGAACTGGATTCCCGTTGGAATTTATCCCGCCATAGGCGGGACGGGAATGACATTTTGTGGATTTTCAGAAGCCACCACCTTTGGTGGTGGTCGTTCACAGCGAGGATACATAACCCTCCATCTTTTTCGTCTCCGAATAGATAAGCTTTATTCATAGCGCATACAATGGTGATGCATAATTATGCATAATTAACTATGTCACTTTTTATGTCACTTGCAGGTATATTTTAATATCTACAGATATGTAACAATATGCACAAACAAAATGTCTCTGACCCTTTATCCATGATGGTTTGTAGACACTCAGCCTTATAAATCAGAACCTTATGTTTTTAGCCTTTTTAGACCTCCGGCTCCGTAGGTCGGGGGTTCAAATCCCCCCAGGCACTCTTTCTTTTCCCATGGTTTTCTATGTCCGGCCGCCGGTCAGCGGACCAACCCCGGGACTTTATCCAAAAGCACGGGGCGTTGCAGGGGAAGATCGGTACAACCCCTGTCATATTCCGGAGGAATACCGGGGAACTCCAATCCTTAATCTTGATTTATGAATCCTGAATTGTTACATGGAGCAAATGCCGGACAATCTGGAGAATCCCATTGTAAAAAAGTATGGTCAGCCGCAGGAGATCAAGGCATTCAGTGAATATGCAAAAAAAGGTCTTGAAGCGTACGAGAAAACAGCATTTACCCGCATGATAAAAGACGATGATATTGTGCTGGATCTTGGCTGCGGCGCCGGCAGGGAGGCAAAAGCAGTTGCCGCCCTGTGTTCGAAGGTTTACGCCCTTGATCTGGTTCATGGTATGTTAAAAACGGCAAAAGGATTTGTCGGTGAAAACAACGTGTACTTTATTCGCGCAGACGCAACGTATCTTCCCGTCCGTAACAACACCGTGGATGTGGTACTGATGGCGAAGCAGCTCATGAATCACATCACCGGTTCACAACAGCGTACGATAACCATGAACGAGGTGTACCGGGTGTTGAAGCCCGCGGGCAGGGTTTATTTGACCGTTCATAACAATTTGTTCAATATCGGCATAGTCCATCTGTTGAACGGTGTGTATAAAATCATGCACGCGAGTCCGGATCCGCGGAAACAGGGCCGGGCACAGGGCGCCGGAGACAGCGGTACGGACCTGGTCAACCTGCTCGCTGGGTTCTTTTTATTGAAACCAAAGAGCATGTTCGTGAATGTGTACCGAAGGATAGCATCGAAGGTACGAAAAAACTATACCGGCAAAGAGGCCGGGGATTGGGAGATATCCCAGGTAAGTGATGCATGCAGTCCGTTCAAATCCCCCTATCATAATTTTACGGTAAAAGAGATCTCTTCCCTTGCTATACATGCAGGGTTTCGTATCGACGAAATCCGAGATATATGGGAACTCTCAGACAAACGAACGCTACCTCAATTTCTGAGAAAAGGCGCTTTTACTATGGTCCTCATCCTGAAAAAAGAATGAAATGAAGGGGTGTTCGCCGCAATCCCTCTCGTCTCTGGCGGGAGGGTCAAGGCGAACTCTACGATAAACATGTTTCCTCAATATTCTCTTTTCGTTATAAGGTCACGTCGAGATCCAGCGACGATGACGCGAGGCCGTTTACCATAACTTGAATTCTGTATGCCCCCGGGGCAAGTTTCCCGGGGATAGTAAGCATGACCATTTTCTCGTTTGCCTCACCCTTTACATAGTTCCTGTCGAGAAGCGTGACGGGTTTATGGACACCGGACTCCGGCGCAAGTGTCACGTCGACGTTTGCTGCAGCCGGTGCAGGTCCCGCAAGATTAAATCCGATTCTGTCGCCCGGATGGACGCGGAACGCCGGCGTATTCAGGGAGTCGTCCATTCTGATATCAATGCGTCTCCTGTCCCATCGGTGCGTATTGCCGTGTCCGCCGAAGTATATGGAACCGGAGGTAAAGTCTACAACCAGTGCTACCACACCCGGAACAATACCGGGAATAAGCCACAGGCAATCCATGACCAGTACCGTCCCATCAATGACCCCGGGTCTGTTTCCTCTTCTTTCCGGGTAGAGAAGGAAGCCACAATTGATCGTCGACAATGCCATAAAGATCAAAACTACTGCAATTAGAATACGAGACTTCATGAGCTTTTTCACCGTTTCCCCTCCTGACTTTTAATAGAAAATTATTTTATAAAAAAAACTAACAATTTTCCGCAGATCCGTCAAGAGCGGTTTATGGACGAAGGATCACGTATAGTATCCGCGGTCCGGATGCGTTTCCCTGATGAGGATCGAGAGGACAAGGGCCGCGACAAAGAATACCATCAGCAGCCAGAGAGAATTGTGGAAGCTGCCCGTTACATTCTTTATCCACTCCATCAGATAGATAACGACCA
>JAJYJX010000157.1 GCA_021789095.1 bacterium | reverse complement strand
CACCGCCTACGGCAGAGTTCACATACTCGGAGACAGGATCCACATATTTGTGGACAAACCGGATGCAGCATACATAAACGATGTCAAGCAGATCCTGAATAACAGCGGCATAGCCGTAGACCAGACGGGTTTCACGGCACCGGCGCTTGAAGATGTTTTCGTATCCATCATCGCAAAGGAACATGTATGACGGAGCCCACGGTACAGGCGGTAAACCTGAGAAAGACGTTCGGAGATTTTGTGGCGGTCGACAATATAACCTTCAGCGTTGAAAAGGGAGAGGTGTTCGGGTTCCTCGGTCCCAACGGCGCAGGCAAGACAACAACGGTAAAGATGTTATGCGGATTGCTGATGCCAAGTTCGGGCTCCGCAAAGATTGCGGGGTTCGATGTTGCCGCACAGCCGGACGATGTAAAGAACTCCATAGGATACATGTCCCAGAAATTCTCGCTCTACAGCGATCTGTCGGTCTCGGAGAACATAGAATTTTTCGCGAACATATACGGAGTCGACAACACGATGCTCAAGGCAAGGAAAAAAGATATCCTGGGCCTGGTGGGGCTGGAAGGCAGGGAGCACACCATGACGTCATCACTTTCCGCGGGATGGAAGCAGCGTCTCGCACTCGGGTGCTCGATTATCCATGAGCCCAGGATATTGTTCCTTGATGAGCCCACAGCGGGTGTGGATCCGGATTCACGCAGGATGTTCTGGGACCTCATCTACAGCCTTGCGCAAAAGGGCATGACCATGTTCGTAACAACCCATTACATGGATGAGGCTGAAAATTGCAAAAGGCTCGGTTTTATTTATAACGGAAAAATCATCGCATCGGGAACACCCCTTGAAATAAAACGGACGAAGATGAGGGGTACGATCATAGAGATCGATACGGACTCTCCTTCGGAGGCCCTCAGGCTCATAAAACCCGTGGAAACAATGAAGGAAGTGTCATTTTTTGGCAGGCTTATCCATGCTGTTACCGATACACCCGCCGGTGAAACAGAGCAGCCGATAAAAGCCATACACGGAGTTCTGGACAGGAACGGCATAAAGGTAAACAGGATCAGCACGATCCCTCCGAGCCTTGAGGATATATTCATAAGCCTGATAGAGCAGGAGGACAGCCATGAAAAAGCATAGCCTACTTGCACCCATCATAAAGAAAGAATTCATCCAGATTATTCGGGACCCGATCAGCCTTGCCGCGGTCATCATGATACCCATTATACAGCTTCTGTTGTTCGGCTATGCCGTGAGCTTTGACATCAAGCACATACCCATGGGTATTTTCGACCAGTCCCAAACCCGGGAGAGCAGGCAGCTCATACGGGCGGTAACAGCCTCATCTTATTTTGTCATAAAAGGGGATGCACACAGCAGGGCAGAGGTAACGGATTCACTTGAAAAGGGAAACATAAAGATAGGCGTCATTATCCCTCCTGATTTCGCCGATGCCGTCAACGCCGGGAAAACGGCAAACGTCCAGCTCCTTATTGACGGGACGGACGCCAATGTCGGCGGCGTTGCGCTCGGATATTTTATAGCCGCGGCTCAGGGCTATTCTCTTGATATCACAAAGCGCATTCTCAACGAACAGGGCGCTTCCGGGCTCCTGAAAAATTTTCCGCTTTTGTCCCAGCGTCTGCGCATATGGTATAACCAGGCGCTCCGGACGGAAAATTTTATTGTGCCCGGGCTCATAGCGACCATACTGATGATACTCGGTGTCCTGATGACATCGCAGAGCGTTGCGCGGGAGTACGAAAGGGGCACCATGGAACAGCTTATTGTATCTCCGGTGAAGGTGTACGAGCTCATTATAGGAAAGCTTGTGCCGTACATCGTCATAGGATTCATTCAGGTGACGCTTGTCACGCTTATAGCAATCTCCGTGTTCCATGTACCGCTGAGAGGGAGCCTGCTGCTCCTTACCTTTACCACATTCCTGTTCCTGGTGAGCGCCATGGGCATAGGTTTTTTATTTTCGGCGGTAACGAAATCGCAGCAGGTGGCAATGCAGATGTCCTTTGTAGGCACCATGCTGCCGTCGCTCCTGCTGTCCGGATTCATATACCCGATCAGCAGTATGCCGCTCGCACTCAGGGTGTTCTCCTATGTTGTGCCTGCAAAATACTTTCTCGTTATTCTGAGGGGCATTTTTTTGAAGGACCTGGGCATCTCCGTTCTCCTGAATCAAATACTCATCATGGTCCTGATCTCCTGCATAGTGCTGACCCTGTGTATCATAAAGACAAAGAAGAGCCTCGATTGATATGAGCAGGTGGAAGATCTTTTCATTACGGGTAAAGGCGATAGCACGCAAGGAATTCATACAGCTCAGGCGCGACAGGCGCATGCTGTTTATCGCCTTTATGGCCCCTATCATACAGCTTACCCTGTTCGGCTATGCGGCAACGCTCGACGTAAAATCGGTGCCCGTTGTTGTCTGCGATATGGACAAAAGCATGCAGAGCAGGGCTGTCGTGAACGACTTGACAGCGTCGGGCTACTTTTTCATACAGCAGGACGTGCCTTCCATAGCAGATGTGAGAAAAAGCATCGATGACAACAAGGCCATGGTCGGCATTATCATGCCTGAAGGACTCGAGAGAAACATAAACGCAGGCAGGAAGGCCCACCTGCAGATCCTGATCGACGGATCAAATGCCATTTATGCGACAATGGTCAGGTCGTATTTGGAAAGAATAATAACCAACAGAGCGCTGGAGCTTTCAAACGAACAGATGTCCAAAAAAGGCCTCAGCCCTCCGGCGCCCCTCAGCGTACAGCCAAGGGTCTGGTACAATCCGACGCTCAAGAGCAGGGATTTCATGGTGCCGGGCGTATTTGCCCTGGTGCTTATGATCATCAGTACCGTGCTGACGGCAATGGCCATTGTAAAGGAAAAGGAACGAGGCACTATCGAGCAGCTTATTGTCACGCCCATTAAACCTGTAGAGCTCATAGCAGGCAAGCTTTTGCCGTTTGCCATGATAAGCGTCATTGATATCGTCCTTGTTACACTGGTTGCCGTGTTCTGGTTCAAGATACCGCTTCACGGGAGCTTTGTACTCCTGTTCCTGCTGGCGGCACTCTTTATGCTTACAACGCTTGGCCTCGGACTGTTTATCTCAACCATATCAAAAACACAGCAGCAGGCAATGATGATATCCATGCTGCTTATCATGCCGATAATACTGCTGTCGGGCGTTATGTCGCCGATAGAGAACATGCCTGTCGGTGTCCAGTATTTTACCTTCCTTATACCGCTGCGGTATTTTATCGTCATCGTCAGGTCTATCTTTATGAAGGGTGCAGGCATGTCCATCCTCTGGCCCGATGCACTCGCCCTTGCTGTCTTCGGCATTGTGTTCTTCCTGCTCAGTGCAGGCAGGTTCCAGAAGAGGATCGGATAAGCCCCGTTAGAAGTTTCTTAGCCAGAGGAGGTTCTCTTATGAAGGCAACAGTTAGAAACCGGGTAAACTTCTAACGGGGGTAAGCCAAGGTCGGCACCAACCGCACCTTCCGGTACATGCCACATAATTCGTATAATTATTGACAATACGATTTTTATATATTTATCTGTGCGTGTGAAACAGTTTTGTATTTTAATTATATTATTGCTGGCAAGTACAAGTATATACGCACAAGACAGAAGGCATATACTCTTAATCCTTCGGCCGCCATCCGATACCGTACTTCTCATGTTGAAAAACGGGCTTGGACGGAGTCTTACAGATGTATCTTTAGACACATACGGGCCCGTTGAACCGGAGACTGAGATTCCTCCGGACATAGAGGTTAACCTGTCAAACGGCAAGGAGGCATATGAATTCCTCAGGTTCAATGAATCAATACATTATCTGAACGCTGTTACATCCGGGCTTCAAGGGGTGGCCGGTGCCGATAAGGCATTATCAATAATAAAAGAGGCTTACCTGTACCTTGCAATGGACTATCTTGCTCTTGACATGGAACCGGACGCAGAGAAGACGGTCAATAACTACTTATGCGTGTCAGGCACGCCTGTACTTGATCCGGACCTCTGGCCGCCAAATCTTGTCCATAGTGTGGAAAACCAGTCCCAGCGGATTGCAGGCAATACGATTACAGTATCTGTCAAAACCAATCCTCCGGATTCAGAAGTGTTTATAGACGGCAGGATGGCGGGCTCATCACCCATAACAATAAATATCCTGCCCTGCACGCATTTTATAAAAATCGTCAGACAGGGTTATATCGCAAAAAAAACTGTGCTGCAGGTAAATAACACTACGCATGAAATAAGCATTGATCTTGAACCTGATCTGCTGATCACGACAGATACATTCATTGCGGGGGAGCAGGCATCGAATGTACTAAGCACGTACAGGGCTGATGCGCTGCTGTTCCTTACATCCGGCATAACAGAGACAACAGCCCGTACAACAACATGGATACGTGCTTACCTGGCAGAAGCACAAAGCAATACAACTACATCTGTACTATTCAATTATACAAATGAACAGCAGGCCGTAGCAGAACTCTCCAGGTTCCTGAATCACAAAAACACTGCATTGCAGCCACTAGACCATAAACCCGAATCTGAACCTTCGGCTGTTCACCAGAAATGGTATGAAAATAAATGGTTGTGGGCAGCAGGAACAGCAATACTTGCAGGTGGACTTGCTTTTAGCCTTGCTCAGGATCAAAAACGCGGTCCACAGACAACGGGAAGCATAATGATAAAATGGTAGACCTATGTCGCGTGATGCACAGAATGAAAAGACCGTCATATTGCCTGCACAGTCACAAAATAATTCGTCCGGTACGCCGGGCAGTCATGCAAAAAATAATCTGAATATTTCTACCCTTAATAAAGGGCAAAGGACAAAACTGATGCGGGTGGTTCTCATTACGCTTGCCATACTTTCTGCTGCGGGATCCGGGGGGTATGTGATTTATGTCCGCAGGGATC
>JAJYJX010000156.1 GCA_021789095.1 bacterium | reverse complement strand
GAAAGGCTCCTGAACATCTCATATCCGTCAGAGCGTATCTTCGTTACCAGCTCCTCTATGGAATCTTTTGGTATATGATACCTGTCGAGCACGCGCGCGAAGATCTCAACCGAAGTTTCAAATTCTTCGGGAATGACCTCGTCGGCACCAAGCTTGTACAGCGCTTCCATCTCCTTTATATACCTCGTCCTCACTATCAGATAAACATTCGCATTTAACTGCTTGATAACGGTCGTAATCCTCCGTGCCGCCGCAGGATCATTAATCGCCACGATAATAACCCTGGCATCCCTTACACCTGCATGCCCGAGAACAGCTTCGTACGTAGCATCGCCGTACAGAATATGCTCTCCTTTTTTCTGTTCTTCAATTACGACATCCGGATTGATCTCTATGATGACATACGGAATGCCTGATTCCCGCGCTGCCATGGCAACGTTTCTGCCGTTTATACCATACCCGATAATGATAAGATGATCCTTCTTGCCGGAGGTACCGGCATCCGGGACATGGTACAGGCCGTTTTTCAGTCTTTTGGACAATGGTAAACGTAAAGCTGCTTCTGCAAGAGATGGTGAAAGTCTTATAAGGAACGGGGTTGCCAGCATGGTGAGCAGCGATGCAGACAGAAACAGGTTATAGAGATTATTGGTAAGAATAGCATGATCCAGGCCATTTTTTAACAATATGAATGAAAATTCGCCGATCTGACACAGTGCTATGCCGGCAAGAATGGAAGTCCGTATCGGTGCACCCAGCAAGGTAGTGGTACCTCCTGCAACAAGTCCTTTCATAATCAGCACACCCAGAAATACAATAATGATGAGCACAGGATGCTGTATAAAATAGCCGATATCCATGAGCATTCCGACTGAAATGAAAAAGAAGCTGGTAAACACGTCGCGGAAAGGTATAATATTCCCCAGTGCCTGGTGCTTGTATTCGGACCCGGATATGGTAAGCCCTGCCAGAAAAGCGCCCAACGCAAGCGACAATCCCTGACTCGACGTTACCCATGCTATGGCAAGGCAAATGAGAATCACGCTTAATAAAAACAGCTCCCTGCTTTTTGTCCTTGCAACAAGGTACAGCATCCTGGGAACTACCCACCTGGCGCTTATAATCACCAGGGCTATAATGATGATACCTTTCAGTATGACCATGAGGAACGGCCTGCCGGTTCCTCCGGAAGTGCCGGCAAGCAGCGGTGCAGTAAGGAGCATGGCAACCACAATGACATCCTGAAAAATCAGGATACCGAGCGTTATCACTCCATGGGGGCTGTCCAGTTCTGCCCTTTCCTGCATGATCTTCAACACAATAGCCGTACTGCTCAGGGATACGATAAACCCTATGAATACCGCCCTGCCTGCTGGCTGGCCGAGCATCCGGGCTATCAAGAAACTGAGGAGGATCGTTATAGATACCTGCAGGGCGCCTCCCATGAGCACCAGTCGCTTCGCCTGGAACACCCTTTTCAGTGAAAACTCGATGCCGATGGTAAAAAGCAGGAACATCACGCCTATTTCCGCCAGTTCCCGGACATCGCTTACAGATTTTACAAGGGCAAACCCGTAGGGACCTGCCATAACGCCCGTAATAATAAAACCCACGATCGCAGGGACCTTTAAGCGGCTGAAGATGAAGAACACAAGGAGCGACAAAGCAAGTATAATTAAAATGTCATCTAAAATTGCCATTTTATTCTTTTACGAATATTTTTGAATTTTATCAATAAAACCGGCTTACCCCGTTTTGAAGCGCGCACCGTACAGAGACTTTCGTTATGTTCGTGCATTATCTCCTCTCTCTTATGCTTTTAACGGGGTTCATGCAGTTTTTTGCAAAAGCGGATAAATTTATTGCATTTTTATGCCAATATATTATTATGCGACTATGCAACCAGGAGGTGCTTATGGTTGGGGAAAAAAGACGCACAACCCGGGTTAATGCCAGATTAAAAGTAAGATATGGGGATGTTACAGGCTTTATTTCTGATTACACCATGAACATAAGCAGGGGCGGGATGTTCATATCGACGAAGGACCCGTTAAAACCCGGCACAGGCGTATCTGTGGAGTTTGTCGTTCCAGACATAAGAGTACCTATAAAAGTTAAAGGCAGGGTACAATGGACAAACGATCTACAGCAGGCAAAGTATTCCAATTTGATTCCCGGTATGGGAATAGAACTCCACTCCCTGAGCAGCGATGAGCAAAAAAAGTTAAACAACTTTATAGACAAGCTCTTTTTAAAACTTGATTATTAAAAGAGGACATTATGGACAAAATAGATATAAACAAGAGAAGAAATCCGCGGGTCATTGTAAAAGTTGTTATTGTCTCAAGCGATGACGAAACAATAAAAATGCTGGTAGATTATCCTGACAGCGAAGCATACCTGTACGATTATTCAACCAACCTCAGCGAAGGCGGCATATTCCTGAAAACAACTGAAGAAATTCCGGTAGGAAAGCCCCTGTCCATGAAGTTCACCATACCAAACGACATCAGCCTTCTGGAGGCAACCGGCACAGTAAAATGGGTAACAACAGAGCAGGAGGCGCTCGCAAATAACATATCACCCGGAGTCGGCATAGAGTTTACGCATATAAAAGAAGAAACAAAACAGCGAATAAGGAATTTTATAAAAGATATTACATGAACGCGTTAACACGTGATGATATTGAAAAAGGAGTTAAAAGTAAAACTTCTTTTGAAGGTGCTAATCTAAAAGGCTTAGACTTGAAAGGTCTTGATCTTTCAGGCGGTGTATTCAGGAACGCAAACTTCAGATACGCTGACCTCACGAATACAAATTTGTCGAATGCGGACCTTTCAGGGGCATCACTCAGGCATGCAGTGCTTGTCAACACAAACATGCGCGGGGCTGACCTTACCAATACGGACCTTACACATGCCGATATGCGCGGTGCCCTCATGATCGGGGCAAAGCTCGGCAATGCGCAGGTGCACGGTGCAAAGGGCATTTCGGAAAAGGTCTTTTTTACCCAAGAGCTTCTTGATGAGTTGAATACAAACGGGAAACTCCTGCTGGAAGGCGAGACCATAACAATTCTCACAAAGGCAAAACCAAGATTTAAACTTCAGCAGGCCGTAAGGTTTACCGCCATAGACAGCGGTGATGATGCGGACAAACTCGTCGGTAAAGTACGATCGCTCGATGAATTGAAGTCTCTCAATGCTGAGATATTTCCGGATTCCGTTGTTGTAAAAGATAATGTGTATAGGATTGAAACAGGATTCATAGGCCTTCCGATAAAAGAAGAGTCGTCCGGTGAGGAGAAAGAAGGGTCAAAGGCCAAAAAAGATGAGGAATTATTGGCCGAGTTCTTCCTGAAAAATGTTAAATGAGAATCGCTGTTGTTGCAGATGTACACGGGAACCTTGAAGCACTGAATGTTGTTCTTGATGATCTGAAAAAGTCATCGCCTGATACCGTTATCTCCCTCGGGGATGTCGTGGGATATGGTGCAAATCCGCAGGAATGCTGTGAACTTCTTATGGAAATTGTAAACGTAAATATCATGGGCAACCATGACGCAGCAGTTATGGGCGTCCTGGATACTGAATACTTCAACGATGAGGCAAGGTATGCCGTGCAATGGACAAAAGATCAACTGTCCTCTGCGTCCATTTCATGGCTTGGCAGTTCTCCCCATACATTTTCCGACAACAACATGCTGTTCTCCCACGGCTCGCCGGTTAATCCCCGGGACTTTGACTACGTTGTGTCCACGGGTGATATAGAAGCAGTGTTCTACACATTCAAGGATATACACAGTTTATTCTTTGTAGGGCATTCTCACAGGAGGTTTTCCGCATCAAAAAGCCTGTCCGGTAATGATTATTACCCGGTCGGGGACATATCAGACGTTATTAAGATCAACAAAAAGAGGCAATACCTGTTCAGCGTAGGAAGTATCGGGCAGCCAAGGGACATGGACAGCACCACATCGTATGGAATGCTTGACACGGACAAGCGGATCTATAGTGTTAAAAGATTAAATTATGATATAAGGACAGCGAGCGAGAAGATAATAAAAGCAGGCCTGCCGAGGTGGCTTGCTTACAGATTAATGATAGGAGTTTAGCTTATGATAATTGTAATGAGACCCGATGCATCGAAAAAGGATATCGAAAATATCCTCAAAACAATAAGGGACATGAAATTAAGGCCCCATATCTCAAAAGGCAAAGAACGTATGATCATCGGGGCAATAGGAGACGAGAGAAATCTGGCAAACCTTCCCCTTTCAACTTTTCCAGGTGTCGAAAAGGTCCTGCCGATACTTACACCTTACAAGGTCGTCAGCAGGGAATTCAAAAAAGAGAACACAGTCATAAAGGTCGATGGGGTTACGATAGGCGGAAAGAGGATAGTTATCATGGCAGGTCCGTGTTCCATAGAAGGAAGGGACATGCTGTTGCAGATAGGGAAATATGTGAAATCGGCGGGCGCATCAATCCTGAGAGGCGGGGCATACAAACCCAGGACATCACCATACTCGTTCCAGGGTATGGGCAGGGAAGGACTCGAGCTTCTTAAAGAAGCAAAAAAGATGTTAAAGATGCCTGTCGTTACGGAGATCATGGACACGCGGGACATTTCACTTATGACGGATTATACCGACATCTTCCAGATCGGAGCGAGGAACATGCAGAATTTTTCATTGTTGAAAGAACTGGGCTCCACAAACAAGCCGATCCTCCTGAAAAGAGGACTTTCGGCAACAATAAAGGAGCTGCTGATGTCGGCCGAATACATTGCCTCCAAGGGCAATGAAAAGATCATGCTGTGCGAGCGCGGCATAAGGACATTCGAAACAGAGACACGAAATACACTCGACCTTAATGCAATCCCTGTACTGAAGAAGCTCACACACCTGCCTGTTATAGTGGACCCGAGTCACGCTACCGGCAGAAGGGACATCGTGTCAACAATGG
>JAJYJX010000155.1 GCA_021789095.1 bacterium | reverse complement strand
AATTGTGGCGACGGGGCGACAATCGCAGACGCGCAAGGTTCCGGGCGATGCCCGTGGAAAAAAGGGTGTAAGTTCCGCAACAGCCCTCATCATCGGTACAGGGCCTATCGCGAGCACCAGATTCGGGATACTGTTGCTCTCTATTAATCCTCTCAAAGAATCCGTGACAAAGCCTTTATTGGCATAGCTGCCGTCGTCTGTTGTTACAATGGTCCTGTCAGACACCTCGCGCATTTCCTGTTCGAGGATCAAAAGGTCTTTTGTTCTTGCGCCGATTATACTTATCACCTCATTGCCGGCCTTTTTGAATGCCCTTGTTGTTGGCCATGCTATTGCAGTACCTACACCTCCGCCTATTACCACGACTCTGCCCAGGCGTTCCACATGTGAAGGTTTGCCGAGAGGGCCTACCACATCGGCAAGGGATTCTCCTTCCTCCATTGAGTTAAGCTTTATCGTAGTTTTACCTATGGCCTGAACAATAATCGTTACCGTACCTTTTTCAGGGTCGGCGTTTGCAATGGTAAGAGGTATCCTCTCACCCTTTTCATCGACCCTTATTATAATGAATTGCCCCGGTTTCTGGGATTTCGCAATATAGGGTGCAGAAATCTCTATTTCCGCTATGACCTGCGACAATAATCTTTTTCTTACTATTTTGTTCATTGAGACACTTCCTTTATATGTTTTTCATATTTTTCCTGTGTCAGGAGAGATTTTAATTCCTTGGCATCAACCGTCTCTATCTCTATCAGCCAGCCGTCGCCAAGCGGATCTTCATTTATTATCGACGGTTCGTTTATTACATCGTTGTTCACCTCAACCACCTTGCCGGACAGTGGCGCTATAAGGTCGCTTATGGTCTTTGCTGATTCTATTTCCCCGAAAGATTTTCCCTGAACCACCCTGTCTCCAACCTCTGGCAGTTCAACGAAAAGGATGTCTCCGAGTTCTTCCTGGGCATAATAAGAAATACCGATGTATGCATGGTTATTTTCTACAGTAGCCCATACATGATTGTCGTTGTACCATATGTCATCTGCCATACGAGTTAACCTCCCATCTTATTTTCTAGGCTGATGTATTGCGATAGATAAGGCATCCTCGGCTGCCTCCATAACTGCCTCTGAATAGGTTGGATGCGCTGCAATAGTTCCTGCGAGGGCATGTGCTGTCAGTTCATTCTGTATAGCCATTACTCCCTGGGCTATGATATCTGTAGCATTCGAACCTACTATGTGCATGCCGAGTATCCTATCCGTATCTACATCAGCAATAATCTTAACCTCACCATCTGTTTCTGAAAAGGCCTTTGCCTTTCCGAGTGCCCTGTACGGAAACCTGCCGATCTTTATTTTTAAACCTTTTTCAACTGCCGATTGTTCCGTTAACCCGACACTGGCTGCTTCAGGCGTTGAGTATATTGCAGAGGGGACTGCATTGTAATTCACCGTTTGTTTTTTTCTTTCAAGCAGATTTTCAACAGCCGTTATGCTTTCCCTGTAAGCTGCATGCGCAAGCATCTTCCCGCCTATTACATCTCCGCATGCATATAGTTCATCCACGCCCGTGCTGAGAAACTCATCAACCACGATCTCCTTTTTTTTGCTCAATTTAATGCCTATTCCCTCAAGACCGAGATCCGCGGTATTGATCTTTCTGCCAATGGAAACAAGTACCATATCTCCTGATACAACCTCGCCGTTTTCGAGGAACACATCGACTTGCCGGTCTTTTACTTCAACATGTGTTACAATAGCTTCGGTTTTGAGTTTAATGCCTGCTTTCTTGAAACTCCTTGTTATCAGTTTTGAAACGTCCTCATCCTCTGACGGCAGGGCACGCGGCATAAGTTCAAGCAAGGTAATATCAACACTCATGCTGCGGAATATAAAGGCAAACTCCGTTCCTATTACACCAGCTCCTATTATTATAAGCCTTTTTGGCAAAGTATCAATATTCAATATATCATCGCTTGTGAGAACAAATCTGCCGTCTGTTTTTATGCCGGGCAGATCTCCGGGGGCAGAACCGGTTGCTATGATGAATCTGTTTGATTCAAGTATGTCCTGCCTGCCGTCGCCCGATGTCAGGCGGATCTTGTTCTTTGACAAAAATGTTGCGCTGCCGTGTTTAACCGTGACACCGTGTGATTTAAAAAGGAACTCTACGCCCTTGACCAGTTCGCTTACTACGGTATTTTTCCGTCTGACGATCTGTTTTATGTCGGTATGGATCTTAATGTCACCGGATAAACCAAATTCTTTAAGTCTCTGCAGATTATCAAGCATATCGGCCGTTGCCTTGAATGCCTTTGTAGGGATGCAGCCCCTGTTAAGACAGGTCCCGCCGATCTCCGCCTTTTCAACGACAAGCACACGTGCGCCGAGCTGGGATGCCCTGATGGCAGCCGTATAACCACCTATGCCGGCGCCGATAACAATAAGATTGTAGCTGGATGCAACACTCATAATTTCAGGGTAGCAAGCGTAATTTTTTTTTGTCAATAAAAACTTGTATACAAGATTAACCGCACCTTCACCTGCACATCGTAGAGAATGGGCAGTAGCTGCATGCATTCTGGTCAGAATCATCGCAGGTAAACAGAACGTCCGGGTTCATGATTTCTGCTATCAGATTATGTAACGAGGGGATAAAGCTGCGCTCCATCAGCTCTGTATGCTGGTTATAATATTTTGGACTGAACAGCGGCTTTACATTCATGTCTCTTATCATATACAGGCTTGCATTGAGGCGCTCCCAGTTTATGCCGTTCCTGTGAGGGTTACTCTTGCCGTACCGGTACAGGTAGAGGTAAACGGGCAATTGAAATGATACGATCAGGTCTTTTATATCTTCTCTTCCGGAAAGTGTCTCTCCCTTATCAAGCTTTTCTTTAAGCCTTGATACTTTGGGGATTTTTGCCGTGCCCCCTGTTTTATAATCAATGATCATTATCTGATGATCCTGCCTGTCGATTCTGTCCATCCTGCCTTTCAGCAGAACAGGGATCCCGACTCCATTATCCAAACGTGCGTAAAAAAAGTCAGTTACAGTTTCGGTGTAAAGTACAAATGGTTTATGCATGGTGTCCTGCTTTATAAATGTTTCAATCCTACTTTTGAGTATCTTTTTTGTCAGTAAAAGCTCTCCCGTATCAGAATGAGCTCCATACCTGCCGGAGAATGCGCCCTCAACAAGCCTTTCAAACCTTTTCTTGTCAGCCCGGGTGAAGGCATGGATCCGCTTTTTCTGGTGCGGTGCATAGAACTTCCTCAGGATCTCGTGTGCAATGTCTCCGACATCCTTTGCCTCAACATCCTGTTCGATATCTTCTTTCCCCTTGAGTCCGAGAATGTAGGTATAATAAAACCTCACCGGACAATTCATATAGGTATCAATGGCTGTAGGAGATAAGCCCATGGTTGTTATAATACGCTTTAATTCATCAAGTACACGGTTATCTTTTTTTACCACGGGGCGGTTATTTTTACCTATATTTGCAATAAAGCCGGATTGTATTATATCTGTTTCATTCATGAGCGTTTTTCCGGATTTTTCCTTTTCCCATATGATCTCTTCCACGAACCTGCTCCTCGTATCTTTCTCTGTTTTTTTGTAAAGAATGTATACTTCGCCTGCGCCAGACAATAGCCTCCTGAAGTGGTACCTTGCTATTGCTTCGTGTTCTTTGTATACAGGCAGCCCTAGAATTCTCTTTATCTTCAGGGGCAATATCGGCTCGTGCCTGGCTTCAGCGGGTATGATGCCTTCATTGCAGTCAAGCACGATCACCTTGTTAAACCTCAGGGATCTTGTCTCCAGCATGCCAAGTATTTGCACACCCTTTAACGGGGTACCGGAGAAAGGTACTGACTGGCTTTCTGCATAGTACTGGAAGAGTTCAAATACATAATCTTTATCCATTTGCCTGTTTCCGAAATTTACGGTTTTAAGCATATCCGCCAGTTCTATAAAATATTTTAAATATGCAGGAGAAAATATGTACATCAATGCACTGCTGTTGTTTGCTATGTAATCGATCATGTAATCAAGGTGATGCGCAAACTGCAAAACCGTAATCTTCCCGGGCTCAAAAGACCTGAAGAAAGTTTTGTGAATATCCTTAAAACGTTTCCTGAGTTTATCCGATGTCATAGTGCTCTGTCCTGCGGCCTTCTGTACGTTTACAACATTCCTTAAGATTGAGCCGTTGTTTTCTATTTCATCCAGGGTTATAAATGCTTTATGATTGCTTATAAGATCAGTCTCTATTTCATGGATCATGATACGTGTAGACTCGTCAAACAGTCCCTTGATGTAAGGGTGGCGCATGACCTGAAGGTAGTCCACGGCGTAATATGTAGTATCCCGTCTTCTCGATCTCTGTGCTGCAAGTATCTGATCGATTAATGCATACAGGGGGGTCCTTATTATCGGGTACCCCATGGTCACGTTGTAATCCGCATCTACAAAGTTCATTGCACCTGACAGCACAGGCAGGAGTGTCGAGGATTCCGGCAGCACTACGGCAATTTCATCCGGCTTTATTTCTGTTTCCTGTTTCCTGTTTTTCAGATCATTGATAAGTATATGCCTGACAGCCTTAACCTGTGAATGGGTATCAAAAGCCTCATAGAATACAGGTGATGCCGACACCGTGCCCGCCCGTGACTCATGCCGATCAATGTATCTGATCTCGGCACCGAGGGAATCCGTCAACCCGCTTGCGATATCATCGTGTGATTCTATCTGGGTGTAGAAAGAAGCCGCACCCTTTGAGAGAAGTGTCTTTATTACCTTTGCCTCTGCTTTTGTAGGTGCGACCAGACCTGCAAAGTATATGTGCTCGAACTCTGTGAGTTCAATGCCTTCAATGATTTCTGCTGCAGTACTGTAATTCAGGCCGTTTGTAGTAAGTCTGTTTTCTATGAGTTTGTCATGGAACCGCTGGCGTATGAGTGAAAGATTATTTATAAAGGCGGATATGCGCTCGGGGACAGAAGGTTCTGCTGTAGAT
>JAJYJX010000011.1 GCA_021789095.1 bacterium | reverse complement strand
CCATGATATGTCCTTCTTCGCTGATTCTATCTTATCCTTCTCTGCCTGTCTTTTCCTGAGCTCAAGATCATAAAGCCTGCTCTTCAGGATCCTCATGGCAATTTCCTTGTTCTTGAACTGGGACCTTTCATTCTGGCACTGTACAACTATACCTGACGGTATATGGGTAATACGTACTGCTGTCTCAAGTTTGTTCACGTTCTGCCCTCCGTGCCCCCCTGCCCTGTACGTATCAACCCGCAGGTCTTTTTCATCGACCTGAACGCTTATGTCTTCGTTTATCTCGGGATATACAAAAACAGAGGCAAAAGACGTGTGTCTTCTTTTGTTGGAGTCAAAAGGTGAAATGCGTACAAGCCTGTGTACCCCGGCCTCTGCCTTCAGATAACCGTAAGCATAGCTCCCTTCTACCTGCAGGGTTGCATTCTTTATTCCTGCCTCTTCACCCTCGAGATAATCCACTACGGATGTTTTAAAACCCTTCGATTCACTCCACATCGTATACATCCGCAGGAGCATCTGTGCCCAGTCCTGCGCCTCTGTCCCTCCTGCGCCTGAATTGATAACGAGTATCGCATTGTTCGCATCCTGCTCGTCCCTGAATACTTCTTTTATCTCGAGTGCTTTTATTTCCTTAAAAATATTGTTTATTTCTCTCGAAAGCTGTTCACCGTAATCCTGGGAGGTCTCGTCTTTCAGCAAGATCAACATGTCCTTAATGTCTGCGGTATCGTGCTCAAGATGGTCTATAATCCTGGTGAGTTCTACGAGTTTGTTCTTCTCTTTCAGGAGCGCGGATGCCTTTGACCTGTCTTTCCAGAAATCAGGTGCAGCAACAATCTCATTCACCTCATCTATACGGGATCGCATCGAGCTGACATCAAAGATGCCCCCTTATGCGGGACAATTTTGTTTCTGCCTTTTCAAGCTCTGTCTTCAAGGATTCATAATTTAACATATTTTTTTTTAACCCGGCTGGAACCTGCCCCGGATTTAGTACCTATCCTTCCTGCAATCAAAAATTAAAGTGCTGTTACACTATCCTGTCGTAAGTATAAGTGCCTTCTGACAGGGATACTATAATTAAAAAATCATAACCAAATCAAGAGAATAAATCAAGTATTGCGGCTATTAACCCAAAAATGCATTTGAAAAATAGGGAAGTTTGTGAAATGAGCGAAGGGGTACCCATCCGGGGGATGGGTCGTGCATCAAACAAAGGTATTCTTCGAATATCAACAAAAAAGAAATACAAGGTAATAGCATATAAACTTACGAAGGACTTAAACCGCGTTTATAACAAAAAATCTATATATCTTAGGTGGGTCACAGGGTTGAACGAATGAACAAACTTTCCTATTGCATTTTTGGGGTTAACTTAAAAAATATAATAAGAATTGTAGGAGCAATGATTATTCGCCCCTGCATGTTCGCTTGAGGCATCACGCCAAAAGACGGGGCCGTTGACTTTTAAACGCCAAAGTTCATCTTTACACATGTTTCATTATTATTTTAAAGCAATTCCACAATAATTTCAATAGGTTAAATATTATTTAATCTGGCATATATGATGCAAAATAATATAGTATGAAGAAAACTTTTATAGAAATTATGATAACGCAAAAAAACTCCTCTGACAAAAAAGGATTATTACAATGCCAAAGCTACTGATAGTTGACAATGAGATCTATTTTGCTACAAACATCGCCAAACTGATGAGAGAAATAAACAAAGAATTCGATGCAATGGCAGTCTATAATGAAGAGGAGGCATTAAGGCAGCTTGATAAATCATCTTACGATGTCGTTGTCACGGATGTCAGACTGTCAGCAAAAACGAACGGTATTGCTCTGGCAGAAACCATAAAAAACAGGTGGCCCGGTACATCAATTATAATTATGACCGCGTACGGTTCACAAGAAGTGATTGAGCATGCATTCCGTTCCGGTACGCTATTTTACATTGAAAAACCGTTCAGGATTGAAAAACTTGAGAACCTTATCAATATGGTACTCGCGAAGAAAAAATAAAAGAATCTGTCACCCTGGCGTCATGAAGAATGACCTTTTTGAACAGCCTTGTTACATCAGTTTTTCGACCTGTTTGCCCGACATAACGTCTGTATCATGCTTTTCTATGATGGATTTGAGCGTGATGCCGGAAAGCGCCTTTTCTATCTCCTGCTTTAAATTATACCAGAAGTCCTTTGTAAAACATGACGATGTGAGAGGGCAGATCGCAAGATCCGTGGTAAAGCATTCAAGGGGCATGATTTCTTCTTCGACCGCACGGAGTATGTCCATAAGGGTTATATCTTCTGCGGGCTTTGAAGGCTTATATCCTCCGCCTTTCCCTCTTTCGGTTGTTATAAGACCGTAGTTTTTGAGCTTAAGGAGCAGTTGCGCAAGGTACGCCTCATCGATCATCTCAAGCTTTGCTATTTCTTTCAGCGATACAGGCCCGCCGCTAAAATCTTTGTAAAGCCTTGCCATTGCTCTTACGCCGTATCTTGCCCTTGAAGATAATCTCACCTTTATACTCCTTTTTGCCCCGTTAGAAAATCACGCTCTTTATAGCGGGGATACTAAAATTATTTGTTCATCATTTACTGAATTAGAAAGTCGTCTTATTTCTAACGGGGTTTATTTCCCCGTCTCCTGGTTTGCGTTTGCCCACGGAGGTGTCCATGGTTCGTCAAGCAGGTTAACGTCAACTGCTCCTATCCCTTCGATCCCCTTTATCCTCGACTCGGCACTCATAAGTATATAATCAACGAGCGGACAGCCGGGAACAGTCATAATCATATCAACCTTGACATTGTTTTTATCATCTATATCTATTTTTTTAACAAGACCGAGGGTTACCACATCCATGCCGACCTCAGGATCCATAACAGTTTTTAAAACATCAAGAACCGTCTCGTTTGTTATAGCCATAAAGCCTCCTTCTAGTATACAAATAAACAACTCATGAGAATGTGTCAAGATCAAACATATTTCTTGATAAATCATGTAAAACGAAACAAAATATACATATGATAAGCATAAAAATGATCTACAGGGTATGGTATAGGAACTTCGTGGTATGGACCAAATTTTTAAAACCGAGCCTCGTTGCCAGCCTTGGTGAACCGCTGCTTTACCTGGTGCTTATGGGATATGGTATGGGCAGGCTGGTGCACGAGGTAAACGGCATGAAATACATAGATTTTCTTGCACCCGGCCTTATCATATCATCGTCAATGTTTTCAGCGAGCTTTGAAGCCACAATATCAAGCTATACCAGGATGATAACACAGAAAACCTATGATGCGATAATGGCAACGCCTGTAAACCTTTCAGAGATCATTACGGGCGAGATACTATGGGGCACGACAAAAGGACTGATCAGCAGTGTATTCTTTATAGCGATAATGTCGGCTTTCGGCCTTGTACATTCGGGGTTGTTTGTCATGTCTCTTATAGCGGTCATAATGGACGGATTATTCTTTTCAGCATTCTCAATGATATTTGTCGGTTTTGCGCATTCATATGAATTCTTTAACTACTTTTTCACCATTATCCTTACCCCGCTATTCCTGTTTTGCGGTATATTCTTTCCGATAGATACGCTGCCGGAATGGGTAAGGCACATTGCAATGTACCTGCCTCTTACACCAATGGTTGATCTGTCAAGATCCTCGAACAGCGGAATTATGAATTACAATGCACTCTTACTCTCGGTAATCATGGGCATGCTGAGCATACCAATGGGCATCCTTGCTTACAGGCTCATAAAGAAAAGGCTGATAAAATAACAGGAAGCGAAATTATCCCGCCAGTGCGATGCCGTCTCTTGTGGTTTCCTTTATGCGGTACATCGCCTGGTCGGACAACCTTACGAGATCAAGCGTGTTATCCGCGTCCTCGGGAAATGAAGCCACACCAAAGCTTGCTGTAAGCCTTATATTAAAACCTTCATCACGCAAGAATACATGATCGTTTAAAGATTCTCTCATCCTTGCTGCTACCTTGTAAGCGCCTTTTTTGTCTGTTTCCGGTAAAAGTACCACAAATTCATCACCGCCGTACCTTATGGGTATATCCGGTTTTCTAAGCTCCAGCCTTATGACCTCGGCGGTTTCTCTCAATACCTTACTGCCGATGATATGTCCGTGCTTGTCATTTACGAGCTTAAAATGATCCAGATCAAGGAAGATCATGGCAAAATGCAGGCCGTATCTCTTTGATCTTTCCATTTCACTTTCGAGCATCAAATGAAGGTATCTTGAATTGTAAAGGGTCGTAAGGTCGTCCCTTATGGTCAATTCCTGCACCCTTTGCAGGTATTTCGCGTTTTCAATGGCTATTGCGGCATAATCGGTCAAGGTCGTTAGTATATTTAAGTCGGTTGGATTGAACTGCTTGTCTTCAAGCTTATTAATGAGTTCAACAACACCCAACACCCTGCCCTTACTCTTTAAGGGTACACAAATAATCGACTGTGTTTTGAGGTGCGTTATATGGTCTATTTTAGGCGTAAAACGCGGGTCCTTGGTTACATCCGGTATAAGTAAGGCTTCCCCTGTCATGGCGACCCATCCTGCGATTCCTTCTCCCATTGTAAGATGCATGTTTTTTAGTTTATCCGCATTCTCGCCGACAGCGATTTCAAAGAACAATTCGTGTTTTTCTTCATCGATCAGCAGCAGGGACCAGTTTGAAGGCTTCAGCAATTCCGAAATCTTTTGCATGATAATGGAGAGTACCTCTTTGAGATCAAGAGTGGAAGTAAGTGTTTTGCCAATTTCGTGAAGGATTTCAATGGCCCTGGTATCAGTACCTATATTCCTGATATAATTATTATTTACCGGTATATGGCGCTCGTCACCCATGAATCTTTACCTGGCTTTTTTCAGAATGAAGCATTCTTTCAACTGCCTTCAAACCTACCACATCTTTTACCGATTGTCCCTCGGGCGACAGAACATCAAGGGCTGCCCATCCGCAGCCGCACTCTTTATACTTGATTCTATAACCGCTAACAAGTTTACTCCTATAGTTAACAGGCTTATTGCACTTTTTACAGGTATATTTCATTAGTAGACATTTATATTAAAATGTTTTTAAAAAAGCAACTTTATTCCTATATAGGTACCCCGGGGATCTGCGGCCTGAACTGTTTTAAGAAATTTACACCAAATCCTATTACAACCAGTAAGAGTATGATAACCAGGAACATGAACAACAGCATAACCGGTAAAATAGCGGCAATAAACGACCTTGACGTCGATATCTTGTGTAATTCTCTGAATCCTATCGTGTAAAGGTACAACGAATAAGCCCAGAACAACGGCACCCCAATATATGGTATTACCTCAAGTACCATTGCACCTGTAGAATATGATACAACCTTCAGCGTAGATACAAAGCCGCCTTTCCCTCCAAGCAGCAATACAGATATATGATAGATACCGGCCATTATAAACAGGAATATGAAGAAAAAGAAAGGAGCTATAACCAGTGCAGAAGCATAGACCGAAACAGGCAAAACCATTGGAACATGCATGCTCCCTGTAAAGAAACTCAGGTATGTCCGCTGGGTATACACAACTGCCGGTATATTCAGCAATACTGCTATAGTGCCCCATAGAATTGCAAAAATGACAGGAAAAGGAACCTGCTTCTCTTCATCAATGCTCTTGAAAAATGAAGTGGTATTGAACATTACTTCCACCCAGTTCAGCCACAACCTTTTTATATAAGATACACTTGCAGGTGCTTCCTCATGGAACGGCTGCCCGCCCGGGGCAGCATACGCCTGCTTTACATTGGTACTTTCCGTGGCGCCGGATTGCTGCTGTGCATGTTCCGTCGGGACACGGGCACCGGCAGTGTCATGTTCGTTGGTAACGGGAATACTGCCGGGAACAAGCTGTACCAATCTTACAACAGCACCTCTCAAACCGAGTCTCTCCTGCAGTTTCATTGCTGTCTGCTCTGTTACAGCATTAACGACTTTAAAAGGCAGGTTAGATATGCCTGATATGATGTCCTCCAGCTGTATGTGTTTGACGATACCCGCAAGGAACATGATGATTTCTTTTTTAGAGCTTTCGTCCTTCATGCTGTCTATATAAACGTCGTATCTTATACCTTCCTGGCCTTGATTCTCCATCCAATCTCCTTTTAGATCTTTATACTACAGTCTACAACCGGTTCCCCTGATTATAGTACACCCCTTCTCCAACTTTTTTCTCACTCCTACATACCTGCTACTCTTACACCATATTCCTTACGCGTTTCAGTTCAGCCTGCTGAAGTTTTATCGGGCAGAACTCGCCGCACATGCTGCAAACATCATTATCCTTTAAGGAAACCGAATCCCTGTATGCCCTTGCTTTCTTCGGATCAATGGCAAGCCTGCACTGGGCTTCCCAATCCATTGCCTTCCTCGCCTTTGCCATGCTTATGTCCCACTGCATTGCGCCTTTGACGCCTCGTGCTATATCAGCGGCATGTGCAGCAATACGTGACGCAATAATTCCTTCTTTTACGTCATCAAGGCTCGGTAAACGCAGATGCTCTGCGGGTGTTACATAGCACAGGAAGTCTGCGCCTGCCACACCGGCTATGGCGCCGCCTATTGCCGATGTTATATGATCGTAACCCGGCGCTATATCAGTTACAAGAGGACCAAGCACATAAAACGGCGCACCGTTGCACAGTTGTTTCTCAAGTTTGATGTTGGTCTCTATCTGGTTTATAGGCACATGACCGGGCCCTTCAATCATAACTCCAACTCCTTGATCAACCGCGTACTTGGCAAGCTCGCCCAGTAATATCAGTTCCTGCACCTGTCCCCTGTCCGTTGCATCGGCTATTGCCCCGGGCCTCAGGCCGTCGCCAAGGCTGATAACAACGTCGTGTTTTGACAGGATCTCTATAAGCCTGTCATAGTATTCATAGAATGGATTTTCCCTGCCACTGTACTCCATCCATTCCATCATGAACGTGCCTCCCCGGCTGACAATATCAAGCAGCCTGCCCTGTTTTTTAAACCTTTCTACCGACTCTCTTGTAACACCGCTGTGTATTGTCATGAAATCAACACCCTGTTCCGCCTGTTCCGTAATATTGTCGAACATTTCATCGACTGTAAGTTTAAACATGGATTTGTGTTTCCTTACCGAGTTTACAACGGATTGATATATGGGGACCGTGCCAACCGGTATGCTCGAATGGTTAAGCATCTCTTTCCTGATCCTGTTGATATTACCGCCCGTTGACAGGTCCATAACAACATCCGCCCTGTATTCGACCGATATCTTGAGCTTTTCGAGCTCGTCTTCAAGGTTTAGTTTGTCCTCTGAAGAACCTATATTCGCATTGATTTTTACCGACAGGCCTTCACCTATACCAACCGGATTTATGCTGTGGTGCTTGTTTTTAAGTATGGCAATCCTTCCCTGACTTACCCTTTCGAGCACAGTATCAATATGTATGCCCTCTTTCTCGGCAACGAATTTTACTTCTTCTGTTGCTCTGCCGTTTTTGGCTGATAAAATGTGGTTCATGACTCATCCTCTCTAAAGTTTAAGATAACAAAAGATTGTAGAATAATCAATAGAGGAACGGATAAGCCGGTAGCCCCGACACCGCAAATACCGATATAGGTTAGTGTGCACCCTTTGACTTTAAAAATGTGCCCAATTCTTTATCGACTTTATTTATATGGTTTATCCACCACTCTCCGAGTAACCAATTTGTTTCTTCAAGTATTGACAGCTCATTGAAAGAGCGGCCCAACTTCTTTTTTAACTCTGCAAAATCATTTTTAAAGTTTCTGTGTATCTCCTTATGATTGGAAGAGCGGGGATAATTATATTTGTTCATATACTCTTCTTCAGTGTTAAAGTGATGCATTATATAATTATTGAGAAACTCAAAAACATGCCCGATTTCTTCCCTGCCCTTTCCATGATTACAGGCGTCAAAAAGCCTGTTCATTAAGTGAAACAACTCCATGTGCTGCTCATCAATTTTAAATAAACCAAAATTTTGGTTCGTAGTAATTATTTCGGTATTATTCATTGGAGTACCCATTTTGCTCGGGTGCGATGAAGGATCACCTGCTCTTACAAAACAACATCAAATTCAAGAACAACAACTTGAACAACAGCAAAAGGAAGAACAAAAAAACAGGAGGAACAAGAAAGGCAGCGCAGACAACAGCAATTGGAGCAAATGAACAATATTCCTCTCAATGTCCACCCTGAATAGGGCGTTGTCTTTTGTAACTTGAAATAAAGTAATATAATTAAATATACTATTACCAGGAACACAACAGATCATCTTTCCGTAGAGATGAGGAGTTGTTGGTTTAAATCCACTTTAGCACGGCGCCGAACACGATAAGGCACGCAAGGTCGAACCCGAGTATAGTCCCGGTCACGAAAACCTTCTTCTTTATGCTTTCCATGTCATACACCCAGAATGACACAACGAAGAATGGCAGATAGCCTATAAGGAAAATGAGCCATGGTGCCTTTACATTCCACCACGGATAATCCCATGTCAGTGCCCCTGCTGCATGAAGCAGGTATTCCACTATTACGCTTGTTATACTGAAGGCAACCGCATAGAAAACGCGGTTGGGGATCCCCAATATTTTCTTTTTCCTGTCAGCAGGGAGGGCATATGTCACTGCAACGCCCATGATCGCAAACATGAAGCAGATCTCTATATTAAGGCCTATTAAGATCAAAAATGCCGTTTTACCAGGCGTACCCCATACAGGTGCATAATTCGTAAAGTGAAAAACAAGGCCGTTCCATATCTCGTTGAACCAGTCCATGCCCCACAGGGCAAGCCCTGCAAAAAAACGGCTCCAGTCGTTCTTACCTACTTCTACGAAATATATGTAAAGGACAACTAACAGGAACGGAACAACATACCAATGGAACTGTGACGGGTTTCTTAAAATAGAAAGAGCCTGTAATGCGGATTTGGTCGGCATATAGTTTATACCTCCTTTTTAAGGATTCATACTGCCCTAACAGATCTACTGCTTGTATATAAGCCCTGTGTAAAGCTCTGTACCACGGGCAATATCAAATGCCTTGTCCAGATTCGTGTTATCGTAACTCGGGGGCAGAGGACTTACCCAGCTTCTCAGGTTCTCATAAAGATAGTTTACCTTATCGAATGTTACGCACGGACTCATTATGTGTATGAAAGAGAACCCCTTGTGTTTTATGCCCTCTTCAAACAATCTCTGCATCTCATCAGGCGTACCTGCAAACCCTCTTGCAACATACGTTGCCCCGTAAGACAGTGCAAGCAGTACTGGATTCATCTTGGGGTCAGGGTTTCCCATAGGGTGCGATCTCGTTACCTGATGCTGAGGGGTCATGGGACTGGTCTGTCCCTTTGTCAGTCCGTATATTGCATTGTCAAACAGAACACATGTTATATCGGGATTACGCCGTATTGTATGGGGCAGGTGTCCTGCGCCTATGCCGAGCCCGTCACCATCACCAATCAAAGCAAGGACCGTCAATTCAGGCCTTGCAAGCTTTGCTCCGGATGCCACGGGAAGCGCCCTTCCATGCAGGGTATGCATACCATAACCTCTTATAAAAAACGGGTACCTGCCCACACACCCTATGCCTGAAACGATTATCAGGTCTTTTGGTTTTATACCCATATTGCCGAGCGCATTGGTCAACGCCGTCTCTATGCCGAAATACCCGCACCCTGGACACCATGTCGGAAGCCTTTCAGACCTGTACTGGAGCACCCCTTTTTCCTTTACCTCCTGTATGTCATTGTCCGGATAATACACCTCTGGTTTTACGTATTGATCTATTTTATCCATGGGGTTTATTCCTTCAACAACCTCTCTATTTCTTCCTCAATTTCGTCATGCGTGATAGGCCTTGTTGCTACTTTGTTATACCTGTAGAATTTCTTCTGGAAGTGCATTGAAAGCCAGTTTGCAAACTGACCCTCGTAGTTCAGTTCCGGTACAAGCACCTTTTCGCAATCGTCCAGGAATTCCTGTATCTCCTTTTCCCTGAGCGGATTCATCACGATGATCTTCAGCATTGCCACGCTCCTGCCTTCCTTTAAAACACTGTCAAGTGCATCTGCAGCAGCACCGGCTGTTGAGCCCCATGATATAACGCCAAGTTTTACCTTGCCCTTTGTACCGCTCCTCAGCGGCGGGGGAACATCGTTCTCGAGCGCCGCCTTTATCTTTCTGAACCTTTTTTCCGTCATCATTGTGTGTGAATGCTCGTCATAAACAGGTGTTCCATACTCATTCTGCTCAAGGCCTGAAACAACCTGATACCCGTTTTCCTGTCCGGGAAGCGCCCTTGGGGATACGCCATCATCCGTTATCTTCTGCCGGAGATAAAGCTTCATATCTTCCTGAGCCGGAACTTTATTACTGCTTTTTTTGTAATTGGGTAACGGGTCAAGTAAAACGTTTCTAACAGACAACGATAAAAACAGGTCTATAAGGATGATCACGGGCATCTGGTATTTTTCTGCCAGGTAGAACGCCTCTGCTGTCCATTGATAGCATTCTTTTACGCTTGTTGGTGCTATGACTATCCTCGGTGTATCTCCATTGCCTCCGAATAAGGCGTGGTTAAGATCGGACTGTTCTGTTTTTGTGGGCAGGCCTGTTGCAGGCCCTCCTCTCTGGCTGTCAACAATGACAACCGGATTCTCCGACATCACATTGTATCCGATAAACTCCGTCATAAGGCAGAAGCCCGGTCCTGAGGTTGCTGTCATAGCCCTTACACCTGCAAACCCGGCACCTGTCACATGCCCTATTGCAGAGATCTCATCCTCGGTCTGTACGACAACACCGCCATACTTCGGCAGTTCTGTAAACAGTACCTCCATGATCTTTGTTGCAGGCGTAATAGGATACCCAGCATACAGCTTGCACCCCGCATCAATAGCCCCCTGTGCAACAGCCTTGTTCCCGTCCATCAGCTTGTAGCCCTTCCTGTCCACGGACAGCCTTTCAAAACTGTAGGGATCAAGCTTTACAATGTTTTCGCTCACATATCTGTACCCTTCTTCAAATGCAGCAACAACCGCATCCACGCTCTTGTCCTTTTTCCCGAGCTTTACAGTGAGATTATTTATAAACTCATTTTTAGGTATGTTAAATAATGCTGAAACAGCCCCGAGAACAACAATGTTCCTTGACCTGGACTCATTCGTTGTCTTCTGGCTCAACTGGTAAAGAGGTATGCCGTAGAGATACATGCCTGGGCCCAGATGCCCTGCAATACATGCGTTCTCCTCCACTGTCTCCATGGGCCTGTTATCAAATATGACTACGCCCTCATCGTTTAAACTTTTAAGCTGCTCCATGGAGTACCTGTCGTTCAGCGATATGAGTATGTCGACCTTGCGGCTGAGGCTGAGCATGAATTCCCTGCCCGCCCTCATGTGCGCAACAGTTTTCCCGAACCCCCTTATCTCCGCAGGATAAGCATCGAATGATATGACATGATACCCGATGTCAGACAGGGTCTTTATAAGTATCTCGCCTGCTGCAAGGGATCTGTCCCCGGAGCTCCCGCATATTTCAATTGTCACGCTTTTTTCATATGTCAATTGAGAATCCTTTCCACCCGTAGGTAATAAAATCCTCGCCCTCGATTGTAATCTTGCCGGGCTCAGCAAGGCTTACAACCTTTTTTTCCTCAAGCATGTTCCTTGCGGATATGTTTCCAAGCACCTTTGCGTTGATCTCACCTGTTGTCTGGCGGTAATCTTTCAATTCCGGATAATAAACCGTCGCACACTCCCCTGCTGCCCATATATCCTGTGCGCTTGTGTGCATGTATTCATCAACCAGTATGCCGGTCTGAACATCTATACCGCTGCCGTCAAGAAAATCTATGTTAGGAACCATACCGGAAGTAAGGAATGCAAGATCCGTTTTTATGATTTTACCGTTCTTTGTCATGACATTAAGGCCCGTACCGTCCTTTACAATCTCTGTTGTTATATCGTCCGCAATCACTTCGATGTGCTTCTTTTTAAGGCTCTCTATAAGCTTGTCTTTGACCGCTTCATCATACTCAAGAGGCCAGAAATTATATTCATTAAGTACAAAAGTAACTGATTTACCGAGCTTTAACATTGCACCGGCAAGATGCAGACCTATACAATCCCCTCCAACCATCGTTACATGTTTCAATTTTCCAAGCCTTTCTCTTAGTTTCAATGCCTCAACAGCATCAGTAAAGACCGTAAGCAGGCTCTTGTACCTTGACAGGGATTCCGGCAGTTTTGGTTTTGCCCCTGATGCAACAAGAAGCCTGTCATAGTGTATACGCTCGTTGTGTGCGAGAATGAGCTGGTGCTTGTCCGGAATAACCTTTGTAACGGTCTGGTTGAGCCTCAGCCTTATATTGTTTTCTTTGTACCATGTGTACGGGTATAAGTAGAGAGAAGTTATGTCTTTTTTATCCAGCAGGAAATTGGCGAGAAGACTGTGATCAAAGTAATGAGTGGGTTTGGATGATATAATTATTATTTCCGCGTCACGGTTGCCTTCCCTCAGTGTTTTCGCAGCGCTGTTGCCTGCATGCCCGTCCCCTATTATAACATATTTAAAAGCTTTCTTCGGCATACCTATACCTCTACATCCTGCTCTATGAGCTCAACCTTGACAACATCTATGCACTCCACAGGACACACCTTCTTGCAATTCCCGCACCGTATGCAGTTATTGTTGTCAATAACGATTGCGCTTACCTCGTTCCATTTATCCGTAACAACCAGCCTCTGCTTTCCGTCATCTTCCGTTATAACGTCCTTTGTTGTATGTATGCAGTTTGTAGGACAGACATCAATACAGTACCGGCAGTATATGCATCTCGGGACATCTATCTCAAACTTCAGGTAGCACAGGTAGCATCTCTTTGCCTCCTCTTTACCAAGGGTCATGTTCAGCCCGAGTTCGACCTCTACCTGATCAACACGTTCCTTTACCGGAAGTGTGGGCATGGCCTGCCTCGGGATGAAATCCCATGCACGCTCCCTCTGCTTTTCTGCGTATTTCTCGAACCGTACAACCTTTTTTCTCCGTGTCCGGTCTGCAAGGTATCTGTCAATGGCCCATGCTGCATTGCGTCCGGACGCTATGGATTCGATGACCGTGGAGGCACCGGTTCCAAAATCGCCCGCAACAAAAAGCCCTTTTACGTCCGTTGCAAAGCTTGACCTGTCATATGTTATCATATTGCCCTTATCCAGCCTTAAGACACTCTTTACAAACGAAATTTCAGGTCTCTGGCCTACGGCATAGATCACGCTGTCGGCATCATCCGTAAAATCAGACCCCTTTATCGGTACAGCAAGCCTCTCTCCTTTTTCACTGTACCCGCCGAGCCTGTTCCTCTTGAACCTTACACCAAGGCTATTGCCCGAACGATCTACCTGCTCGATTGAAACCAGCCCCCTTATCTCTACATTTTCTGTTTTTACTTCATTGAGTTCATCCCTGTTTACCGTGATGTAATCCTCTGTTGTAAGTATGTTTATAATCACTCTCCTGGCACCAAGCCTCATCGACGTTCTCGCACAGTCCATTGCAGTATACCCGCCGCCGACAACGAGGACCTTACTGCCTACAAAAACATCCTTGCCCGAATTCGCATCCATCATGAAATCAAGACCCGAATAAACATGATCGAGGGTTTCGCCTTTTATCCCGAGCTTGTTCGGACTGTAGGTACCTGCTGTAAGAACCACGGCATCATAGCTTCTGAGAAGTTCTTCAAGCTTTATATCCTTGCCCACACGCACGCCTGCATGAAGGTCAACGCCGAGTCTGAGGATGTTCGAGATCTCAACATCGAGTATGTCCCTTGGGAGCCTGAATTCCGGTATGCCGTATCTGAGCATGCCGCCTGGACGCTCAAGTGCCTCATATATTGTTACCCTATGACCGAATATGGCAAGGTCGTGTGCAGCACCAAGGCCCGCGGGTCCGGAACCGACAACTGCGACCTTCTTGCCCGAAGGCCCGAACATGAACTCTTCTATGCGGTGTCCTTCAGGCTTGAAATCACTTGCGACCCTTTTTAAATGACATATTGCAACCGGTTCACCAAAACCCGGCCATCCGTGCCTGCATGCGAGTTCGCACGGCCTTGAGCAGATCCTGCCGAGCACACCCGGCAGTATGTTTACATAGCGGTTGATCTCGTAAGACCTGCCGTACCTTTCCTGATAATCGGTGTATATATAACCCGGAATGTTCGTTAATGCAGGACATGCTGTCTGGCAGGGAACATTTTCTCCCATCCATGCAAAATCCTTTTTATTGTTTGAGAAGTAAACAGACCTTTCAACGCGCCTTGCCGCTGTCAGATGATTAAAGGATTCCCGTTCTGATGACAGATAGGTTTTTTCTTCCTTCATGCTCCTTGTCCTTTTGCCTTTCTACATGTGTACTACAGGCTCTATCTTTAGTGTTTTGCTATCACACCTGGGACAGGTATGTCCATCGATTTTATCAATGTTTATTTCCGTTACGGCAGCACCGCACACAGGACATTTGTTATCGAAGTCGCTGCTGTGCACATCTATGGTAAACAGTTCACGGTCGTTCTTGCATTTGAAGATCTTGAAGTCCGCTGAGTCCTCGTTTAAATCTTTCAGGCTTTCCGCAGTTACGGATGAACCCAAAATGAGTTCATTTGTATAACCACAATTCTCGCAGGATACCTTATACCATTGTGCCATAGTTCATGCCTCCTGTTTTATCATGTTTAAAAGGCCGCCGGACAGCAGTATCTTCCTCTCCCTTGCATTCGTATCAAGATAAACCTCTATTGTTTTGTCCCTGTTTTTTATGGAAACACTCATGCGATCATCTTTTTTGATATGCTCCCTGATATTTTCCATGACGATCGTATCGCCCTGTTCGATCGAATCAAATGCCGCCTGGTCCCTGATGATCAACGGTATGATGCCGAAGTTTATCAGGTTGGAACGATGGATGCGCGCATAGGATTTTGCCATGACAGCCTTCACGCCGAGGAACATCGGTGCAAGGGCAGCGTGTTCCCTGCTTGAGCCCTGTCCGTAATTGCCGCCGCCGACAATGATGCCGCCGCCGGATTGTTTTGCGCGCTTCGGGAATTCACGGTCTATGTTGTAAAAAACGAAATCGGATATTGCAGGTATGTTGGACCGGTAAGGAAGCACCCTTGCTCCTGCAGGCATAATGTGGTCGGTCGTAATGTTGTCACCGACCTTTATAAGAATGACGGATGTTATTGCATCCTCGAGCTCGCCGCGCAATGGCAATGGTTTTATATTGGGCCCCTTTTCCACGACGACTTTCCCGGGTTTTCCAGACGGCTTGATGATGTTGCTGTCATCGATAATAAAGCTTTTTGCTTTTCTGATAACAGGCAGCTTTGAACCAAGCCTTCTTGGGTCATATATCCTGCCTTTTAACGCGCATGCTGCTGCAACGTAAGGACTTGCAAGATAGACCCTGTCATCAGGGGTCCCGCTGCGGCCAAGGAAGTTGCGGTTCATCGTCCTGATTGATACAGAACCTGAAGGAGGCGCCTGCCCCATCCCGATACACGGTCCGCACGCGGCTTCAAGTATCCTTGCTCCTGCACCGATCATGTGCTGAAGCGCGCCTGACGCGGCAACCATTTCAAACACCTGCTTTGAACCCGGCGTTACAGTGAGGCTTACATCAGGATGTACCTTTTTACCCTTTAACATCGCGCCAACAAGCATGAGGTCATCATAAGACGAGTTGTTGCAGCTTCCTATGCACACCTGTCTTACATCCTTGCCCTCTTCTTCCGTTATTGGAACTGCCTTATCCGGCATTGATGGCCTGGCGACCAGCGGTGTAAGCTTATCAAGTGCTATTTCTACAACCTCATCGTACTCCGCATCGGGATCTGCGGTGAACGGCTTATAATCTTTATCTCTTTTCTGGAGCTTAAAGTACTCAAGCACCCTTTGATCGGAAGGGAAAATGGATGTTGTCGTACCAAGCTCTGCACCAAGGTTTGCTATCGTGGCACGCTCCGGTACAGACAGGGTTTTAACACCCTCTCCTCCGAACTCGAAGACCTTTCCCACACCGCCCTTTACAGTAAGGCGTCTCAGCAGTTCCAGCATTATATCCTTTGACGCGACCCACGGCTTAAGCCTGCCGGTAAGCTTCACATGAACAACAGCAGGCATCTTTGTGTAGTAAGGCCTGCCTGCCATTGCAACAGCAACATCAAGCCCGCCTGCACCTATTGCTATCATACCTGTTGCGCCTGCATTCGGCGTATGGCTGTCTGCACCCAGCAAAACGATGCCGGGCTTAGAGAACCTCTCGAGATATACCTGGTGGCATATGCCGTTGCCGGGCTTTGAGAAATACAGTCCGTACTTATTTGAAAAAGTCTGAAGGAACCTGTGGTCGTCCGCATTCTGGAAACCTGTCTGCAGCATGTTGTGATCCACAAATGTGAAAGCCCTTTTTACCTTTATCCTCGGTATGCCTATTGCCTCGAACTGGAGTGCAGCCATGGTGCCTGTTGCATCCTGAAGCAAAGTCTCATCGACTCTTAACCCTATATCATTGCCCGGCTTCAATGTACCTTCGACAAGGTGTGATTTGAAAATTTTCATTACAAGATTTTCCTTCATTTGAAAACCCCTTTTTAAAATTTTTATTTACCCTCAGAATGCAATAAGGAAGTTTGCTCATTCGTCCAACCCTGAGATCCACCTGAGATTCAGAGGTTTTGATCATACATGATGTTATAGCCCTCTGTATGTTTATATGCACACACCATTGTTATACGTTTTGCCGATATTCGAAGAATACCTCTATTTGACGCAGGGTTTTCTTTCATTACTCAAACTTCCTTATTTTGCAATCGCATATTTTGGTTTCACCGGAGAGACTGCATAAGGTATGTAGTCCTAAATTTAAAACAGAATCAGCCGCGAATCAATACACTGTCTGCGCCAGCTCTGAATCGAACTGCCATTCTATGACCGCAAGCCTGTTGACCTGGTTTGTACCCTCGTATATCTGTGTAAGCCTTGCGTCCCTGAGCGCCTTTTCAACACCGTATTCGTGCACATACCCGTAATCACCCATTATCTCCATCGCAAGGTTGCTTACCCTGTACGCAGTGTCGCTTGCAAATACCTTTGCACCCGCGGTCGCAGCCTGGTACGGCTTTGTTGATCTGGCTGCCTGCCATACCATGCCTCTTGCAGCGGAAACATCTATCATCATGTCCGCTATTGAAAGCTGTACATCCTGGTACTCGATAAGCCTTTTACCCCCAAGGGAATGCGTCCTGCAGAAATCAACGGTCTTTTCAAGTGCAGACCTTGCTATGCCCAGCGACATTGCCGCAACACCCACACGTGAATATACAAGCACATTGCGGTTCAATGCCCAGCCTCCGCGCAGCTTGCCTATCACCCTGCTGCCTGGTACGAACACGTCTTCAAGGATCAGCTCCGAGGCATCGGATGCTCTCTGCCCCATCTTCCTTTCGTGCCTGCCAACGGAAAACCCTTTCATCTCTTTGTCTAGGAGAAAGCATGTCCATGACTCTATACCTTCGCCCTTCATAGCTGCAAACAACGTTACATATTTCGAAACAGCGCCGTTACTTATGAAGACCTTCCTGCCGTTCAGCCTGTAGCCGCCTTCAACAGGTTCAGCGTATGTCATAAGCCTTGCCTTCAGCGCCCCCTCAGTCTCCTCTACATCAGAACCCGCGGACGGTTCTGTAATTGCAAAGGCAACAGGACACGGCTCTCCGTGAAGGTTTGCATAGGCTATCTTGCCCAGCCATTTGAAGAACTGGAACAGGTCGCCTGCAAGCATTATCGGGGCAATGCCAAGTTCATGGTCAAGTATAAGCAAGCCGAGCCCTCCGCATGCACTCATTAATTCTTCACCTTTCAAGGCGATGGGAAATGTAAGCCCTCCACTGAAAAGCATTGCAGAGAGACTACCGGAACCAACCGGCCTGAACATGGCCTCAGAAAGCAGCCCTTCCCTGCCTGCTGCTCTCAGCACAGGAAGGGGATCAAAGTGTTCAATATCGCCGTCAACTTCAAGAGCTATTGGTTCGAGATACTTCTTTGCAAACATCCTGTATTTTCTTCTCAGCCTTCTGCATGAAAACGGCAGGGTCTTTGTATCATGCTCCCATGTGCTTATATTGTCCGTATTGACAAGCAGCCTGCCAAGAGGCTTTAATGTGGAAACCGCGTATCTCAGATCTGTTTTCATTTGCTAAACCTCCATAGTATCCATTACTGTATGCCGGTGCACAACCGAAGAACCTGAAAGGCTTTTCAGTGTTTCGCCGTCCCTGAGCCGTTTTTCCATGCCGTAATCTTCCATGTACCCGTACCCTCCGAATACCTGGAGGCTGTCCGTAATGGCCTGCACACACTGCACAGACCCGAACCATTTAAGCCCTGAGGCATATTTAAGCATGGATTTCGCATCATGAGATTGTTTCGGGACATGCTCAAGCATCGCCTCAACTGCAGATATCCTTGTTTCGGATTCCGCGATCAAAAACCTCACTGCCGGATGCTCGATGATTAATTTTGTTCCCTGGTAACGCTCGCCTGCATACTTGATAGCAGATGCTACAGCGCCTTTTGCAATACCCGATAATATGGCAACAATACCTGCGAGGTAGTATGCAGAGAGCAATAGTATATAATCTATATTGTTAAGTAATATAACATCTTGTTTTATAATGTTTTTATTATATATATTAAGATATATTATCTCAGCAGATCTTATGCCCATTTGCTTCTTTCCGGCTTCAATCTTTACACTACTATCGGATGCAGGAATGCTCATAACACCCCATGAATATGTATCACCCGTTTTGAGCGGTAAGGCAATTATGTACGATGATGTCTCACGTGCCTGCAGCAAGAACCCTTTATCTCCATGTATAAGATAACCTGAACCCGAGTAATCTCCTTTTATTGACGCCGTCTTATAAGCTACGGCAGGATTGTTCAAAGAGGGCATTATATGCAGCCCGTCAAAATCCGGCATTACATATGCCAGCCTGCCCGTCACGTTCAGTTTAAACATGCCTGCCGCAAGATTACCTATGCCTGAAGCATGAAAATTCGCAGATATGCCGCCGCATACTTGTGCAATATTTTTTAGAAGATTTAAAGACATCGCAGGTCCTGCCGATAAAGCAATTGTACCCCATATGCCTGTTTCAGTGCCGGACATACCTTCACCATGTTCTGCAAGCAGCCCGATACTTGCAGCCTCTTTCAGGATACCGGATACCATCAATGAATCACCGTCAGGACCTCCCCTGGATAACATGGGCTGGACGGTTTTGACTGCAAATGCCTGACCAAGTGCTTCAATGGCCTTCTGTTCGTCAATGGTGAAAGCACTGTGCGTAGAAACATCGGGATCCCCGGGTTTACCGCTCATAGTCATAGTACGCCCTCCTGTATATCTTTCATGGCTAAAATAAAAAAATTAATGTGTCAACCTTTACGAAACAGTGCGTTTTACGTCCGGCCATTGGAATGTGCAACAACAACGGCAACGGCGTAGTCTTGCTCATGTGTTAAAGAAACAACAAATTGTACGTCCTTTTTTTCAAGTGCAGAAAGTTTTCCGTGGAGCTTTATGCCATGCATGCCGTCAGACCTTCTTACCACCTCTATTTCTTTATAATTATAATAACCCAGGTAAAGCGGTGAAACTGCCTTTCTGGCTGCTTCTTTTGCGGCGAACCGTGCGGCGTATCGTTCAGCCCTGTGTTTGAACCGCTCGCAGTAGGCACGCTCTGCCTCCGTAAAGATCCTGTTGGTGAACCTGTTTTTCTTTTGCTTCAGCAGGTTCTCTATACGTGAAACTCTGACAATATCAATACCTATGCCGACAATACCCATGTTCCCACAATAGCCCAGGCATAACTTACTGGCAATATAAATTCCCCTTCAGACATAATCCCCAAAATCCACAATACCCCTGGGCCTTTCTTTTTTTGCAAACCTTATGACATTCTCCAATGCAGATTTAATGCCCATTGCCAGGACCCCCGGTACTATAGCGGAGTTATGTGGCGAGCCAAGGACATTCGGCAGTCCGAAAAACGGATAGTTGATGCGGAATTCGCCGTGCCGGAACGGCTCTATCCACCATGCATCTATCCCGGCCATAAACATGGGGTTTGCTTTTAAATGGTTGTATAAAGTCCCCTGGTCGATGATGTCACCCCTTGCCACATTTATCAGAACAGCGTCCTTTTTCATTTTATCGAATTGTTCCCTGGCGATGATTCCCCGTGTGTGCCTGTTTAAAGGAAGCGAGATCACCACGATGTCAGAGTTCGACAATACATAATCCAGATCTCCAAGTGTGCCAATGAATGCAACATCTTCATCTGTCCTGCCCGAGGTGTTTACGGCGAATATCTTGACATTAAATGCCCTCATGTAACGGGCAACAGCCTTGCCTATTCCGCCATAGCCCAATATCCCGCACACTGCGCCATCGAGCATCCTGTTCTCTGTAAACTGGTCAAACACGTCTTCTGTCAGTTTTTTTTGCCCGGGCAAAAGCCTTTTTAAAAGTGCCAGTGTTATTGCCATAACATGCTCTGCCATGGGCATGGAGTATGCGCCTATGTTGCTTGCGACAACCATACCCGCCTTCAGCCTGTCAAAAGGAAGATGGTCTGCACCTGCGGATACCAGCTGCAGCAGTTTAACTTTTTTCATGTACAGAAAATCCTCTTCGGTGCATTCCTTTGAAGGGTTCCACGAGAGAAGAATATCGGCTTTAGAAATGGCTTCAGTCCTTTCAGACTGCGGTATATCGTGCAGGAAGATTGTATTGCAATACCCGCTCAATGCTTTCTTTATTGTTTCTTTTTCTTCTTCAGGTACATTGAATGAAACAACGAGATTGTACATTTGATCACCTTCCCATACCAGCCTTTTGAGCTAACGGAACTTATTCAAATGCCTTGATGCCTGTTATGTGCTCTCCGAGCACAAGGGTATGGATATTATTGGTGCCCTCGTACGTATAAACGCTCTCAAGGTTATTCATATGCCTCATGCACTGGTATTCATCGGTTATGCCGTTTGCGCCGAGTATGTCCCGGCATGCCCTTGCAATTTCAAGCGCTATTTTTACGTTGTTCATCTTTGCGAGCGAGACATGGTAATGCTTTAAACTCTCGTTGTCCTGCATCTTTCCCATGCGCCAGGCAAGGAGCTGCGCCTTGGTAATTTCGGAAAGCATCCACACAAGCCTTTCCTGCACAAGCTGGTATCCTGCAATGGGCCTTGAGAACTGGACGCGCTCTTTCGCGTAGTCGAGCGCTTCTTCATAGCACGCCATGGCAGCACCTATTGCGCCCCAGGCAATGCTGTACCGTGCATGCATAAGACAGGTAAGCGGGGATTTCAGACCGCCGGAATGAGGCAGTATACTGTCTTCGGGGATTTTACACTCGTCAAAGCTCAGCTCCGATGTAACCGATGCGCGCATGGACAGCTTGTTGTGTATGTCTTTTGAGCTGAACCCGCGGGTTCCTTTTTCGACAAGAAACCCTTTTATGCTTTTGGGATCGTCTTTCTTTGTCTTTGCCCATACGACCGCAACATCCGCGACAGAGCCGTTTGTTATCCACATCTTCGAGCCGTTCATTACGTAATATTTACCGTCCTGTGTTGCTGTTGTACGCATGCCTGCCGGGTTGGATCCGAAGTCGGACTCTGTAAGTCCGAAACACCCTATCTTTTTTGCACTGGCAAGCTCGGGCAGCCAGTGGTTTTTCTGCTCTTCGCTGCCGTATTCATGGATTGCGGTCATGGCAAGGGAACTCTGTACCGATGCAAAGCTTCTGAGTCCCGAGTCGCCCCTTTCAAGCTCCTGCATCATAATGCCGTATGCAATATTGCTGACCTTGCTGCAACCGTACCCGTTTATCTGTGCGCCGAACACACCGAGCCTGCCCAGAGACGGAACGACCTCCATGGGAAACCGAGCGTCCCTGAATGACTGCTGGATCTTCGGCATAAACTCGCGATCAACAAAGTCTCTGACACTCTGCCTGGTAAGACGCTCTTCCTCTGTAAGAAGATCATCAAGTATATAGAAATCTGTACCTTTAAATTGTTTCATAACAAGGATTATTTTTAGTACACCAAGTTCTGCAAGTCAAATAATCGGGAAATCCAGGATCGGGTTCTGTCCGGTGCCGGACTGCTGTATTACTTGCCCGAATTGAGAGGTTTTCCCTGTCCTGTAACACAAGACTTTTCCGATAATTTATTGTTCTTTTTAAGAAGATCAACGCCGCCTTTCTTTTAACACATACAATTTTTGACTAGTCCTCATGTCATGAAAACGAAAAAAATGCAAATTGCCTAATTTTTATTGACCATATTTTTTATCTAAATTAAAAATTTTGTATATTGTATACGAAATATTATTTTTTTTACTATTTATCCGGATTAATTGTTAAAGGTTAATTACATAAATTATGGAAGAAAATACTCAAAAAGTTAAATGGCCTCATCCATTCTTTTCAACACATCCACAATGGAGATGGTTTATACTGACAACTGTTCTGATTGGTGCATCCATGTCTGCACTCGACGTAAGTATAGAAAATATTGCCTTGCCGACACTTGAAAAGTATTACCACATATCCCTGCATCTCGATGAATGGGTGGCAATGGCATACATGCTTACCCTTACAATTTTTCTGCCGTTTTTCGGAAGACTTGCGGATATGTTCGGAAGAAGCAGGATGTACAATCTTGGTTTTGTCATTTTTACAATAGGCTCTGCATTATGCGGCTTTGCACCGAACATAGAATTTATGATCGTTTCAAGGATAATTCAGGCTGTAGGCGGCGGTTTGTTGCAGGCTAATTCGGTTGCCATTATAACCCAATGTTTTCCTTCAAAAGAACTTGGCAAGGCTATCGGTATTCAGGGGGCTGTACAGGCTATTGCCATGTCAATCGGCCCTTTCCTTGGCGGCCTGCTTATCAATTTAAATCTCTTCGGCACAAAATGGCGTTCTATTTTCTATATAAACGTACCGATTGGTATTATTGGAACGCTGGCAGCTTTGTATATTTTACCTAAAGATAAGAGATCAAAGATTAGAGAAAAGATGGATTACATCGGAAGTGTTACATTTGCTGCTGCCTTATTGTTTCTTGTGCTGGCATTGAACGAAGGACGCAAATTGGGCTGGGAGTCCGATACTATAGTTACTTATATTATATTATTTGTTATCTTCTTCAGTGTATTCATCATGACCGAGTTAAAATTCAAATATCCGATGATGGATTTTAAATTGTATAGAATATATGATTTTTCAGCGGGTAATATTACAGGATTCTTTTCTTATTATGTTTTGTTCGGTATACTTTTCATAATGCCGTTCTATCTTGAGAATATAGCCAAGTTTTCTGCGTTTACAGCAGGCACATTATTGACCCCTATACCCATCACCATGTCTATTGTCGCCCCTATTGCAGGCGCACTTTCCGACAGGTATGGTCCACCCATCATGACATCTATTGGTATGTTTATATGTTCTATTGCATCCTTTTGTATGATCTTTTCCGGCAGACAGCCGGATGTGGCTGTACTCATCATAGAATTTACAGCACTGGGATTGGGCATGGGATTATTTACCCCGCCGAATAACAGCTCTGTTATGGGAAGTGTTCCTGAAGAAAGGCTGGGAAGTGCCGGCGGCATTCTGAATATGATGAGGGCAAGCGGCAGGGTGTTCGGTATAGATATTTCCGGACTTATAATAACCTCAATAACAGCGGCTTATTTAACTACAAAGGGTTATCATCATATTAACATAAACAGTGTGCCTCATCAGCTCAGGGAAAATGGTTTTATACATGGGTTTATAATAGTCATTATTACCTACACGGTTCTTAATTTCGTTTCAGCTGTCCTTTCTATCACGAAAAAAGGACGGATAAAGATGGCGAAAGAGCATTTTCTTTCGGAATAGAATTCATATAAAACAGGGCGATTCACCGAATCGCCTCTACTTTCCTATTGTAATTTTTGGGTTAAAGTATTACATCATCGTTTATGTAATAGTTTACGCAACTGCAGTCCATGCTCTTGACACCCGGCATTTCTTCGATGATGGTTTTTATTCTATTGGCATCCTCGACATTTTTAACTCTGCCGCTGACCCTTACATTGCCGTCTCTCACCGCAATTTTCAGCATATAATCTTTTGTAGTATCATCGGATGCAAGCCTTGCCTTTACCTGGCTCTCAAGCGTTAGATCCGCTATAGCTCTTTTTGAGGTCTCTGTGAGTTTGAATTCCGGGGCGGTTGTCATAACACTTATCATATCACATGCTGTTTGTATGCTTGTATGCTTCAAATTTATAACAACGTCATACAGCGAAGGGTCATTCCAGTCTATATCATAAAGAAATTTTGTCCATTTTTTTCTGTATTTGTCCATTTTCTTGATATAAGGAATCGCCTCTTCCCTGGAAATTTTGTTACGCTCCATGGCAAAGAGGATTCGCTGTTCCATATCTGCTATAACCTTAACCTTTATGACGGGACATGCATCTTTTAAAAGAAGATGACCTGCATGCCCGTAATAAACAATGTTATCGTTTTTTGCTGCATCACAGAGGGTGGCCTGTATAAAAGAAAGGTAGCGAAACCTGTCTATATTTAATGACAGGCGTTCTTTGATAGCGGGTTTTGCTTCCATGGTTGTTATTAATTGATTCTCTGAAATGCCATATTTTTCAGCGGCATCTACGAGAATCTTCCTGCTTATTGACTTATATCCTAATTTTTGGACAAGACATTCAGCAAGTTTTTCTCCACCACTAAATGTTCCCCTTGATATGGTTATTATAGCCATAACCGATTATCTCCTTTTTATTAGATTGCCAAGTTCTTAGTTGAGATTTTTATGGCTTACTTTATATGATAAGTACACGAAGGAATT
>JAJYJX010000154.1 GCA_021789095.1 bacterium | reverse complement strand
ATACCTCATATCAGCATAGGTGATCTGGCCTTCATGTATTATAAGCCCTGCGCCGACTTTACCTGCCTTGACCGCAGGCATGATCTTATCAAAGGGCATGACCCTGTATTTGAAGTCCCCGATGTATATTTTCAATGCAAGGAATGCAGATGTGTATTCGCCTGGTATTGCAATCACGGCATTTTTCAGGTCCTGTTTTACCCTGCTTACGACTATCGGGCCGTATCCCTTGCCCATGCTTGCGCCGCAGGAAAGAATCTGGTAGCGACCGGCGATATAAGGGTACGCATGCAAAGATGCGGCAGTCACATCGAGCAGGGAATCTTCTCCCGCATCCTTTTGCATGGCCCTTTTGTTCAGCGTTTCTATGTCGGTCAGTATATGCTCAAACCTTATGCCAGAGATGAGTATTTTATCATGTGTTAATGCGTAAAACATGAATGCATCGTCCGCATCCGGGCTGTGTCCTATTGTTAAAACTTTTTCACCCATACGTTTACACCTTTCATCCCATTCGTCCGGCTGAGCCGGACGAATGGAGGTTCATTGAACGCAGGTGTACTACATTATTGGCTTCCAGACAATAGTATCCGGATCCCAGCCGAGGACAAACATTCTAACTCAAAAAGTTCAAGAGCATGCATGGGCATAACATTTTTAGCCCCTGCATATGTGTTCGGGGCACCCATCCTGGAGTCATCCCTATGAGTCCTCTGTTAATTTGTATTTATTTAATATCCTGAGTATTTCTTTTTCACTTAAATGTATGTTTATGCTGCCGTCACATACGGCCTCGACAAATCGCCCATTCCCGCCTTTCATTTCATCAGATATAAATGTTATTACAGGAACATCACTTGTTATCGAATTAGCCTTAATAAGCGTTGTAAGGGTTATACAATCAATGCCGTGCAAGCTTGCGTCCATAAAGATTAAGTCCGGTATATGATCGTTAATGATTCTCATAACAGAAAAAACATTGCTTGCTGCTATTACATTAAATCCGCGCAACTCGAGTATGTCCCTTATGACCTTTTCAGTCTTTACATCATCTCCGATAATAAGTATCCTGACCATTTTAGTGTATTCTATCATACAGGCACTTACAGATTGCTTACAAAATAGAAGATTTTTTGTTATTTATGAACGGACGCTTGCGCAAAAAGATACAAACAAAACAAATTTTTTGCTTTTATTGACAAGGATCGGATTTAATAATTAAAATATTAATATAATTTCGTTGGGGTTCATTCCTGACTCTTTACTCAATGTATATACTTATTACTTCTCAGACATCTTTATCCCTCCCAGAGCAATGGCATAGTTATTCTGCGTCCGGGACGTATCAAAATATAACCAGCGTACACAGGTTAAGGAAGCTGCTCGGCTCAAATGAATCTGTAATTTCACAGGCGGGCAGGCTTATGCTAAACCAAAAAATGTGTCTGGTTGATGTTGCGGCATTTGAACACTCTATCAAAAAGATAGAGATTATCATGAGCAAAAATGGTGATGATACTAAAACAGAAAAAATCAAAAGTGCAGCAAGCGCTATCTTTAATCTGTATAAAGGGCATTTCTTTTCCGGGGATACTCTGCCATCGTGGGCTATAGCTTTTAGAGAAAAGCTGCATGACAGGTTTATACGTTTTATTGAACAGCTCGGCATGTATTATGAAGGCGCCGGAGAAACGAACGATGCAATCTCAACCTATCAAAAGGGTTTGGAAGCAGATAATCAGGTCGGGCTTTTTTACCAGCGTCTTATGGCGATTTATAAATCTTTGGGCCGTCATTCCGAAGTTGCTTCAACATATAAGCGCTGTGCAGCGGCCCTTTCAGATATGCTGGGCATAGAACCGTCCGACAAGACAAAGGAACTGTACAGGAGTATAAAACCCTGAGTGTCCTTCTTTAAAACACCATCGGCAGGTAGCCGTCGTTGATGAACTGTCCTATCGGGTCGCCCACGTATTCGAGCCGGAACCCAAGAGAAGTGAGCTTTGGACTTATGTTATACATGTCGGATATGAACTTACATGCAACGGGTTCGCCCTTCATGGAAACGATGTCCGATACTATACTCTGCAGCGCAGGGTCTTCGGACACCAATTTCTCGCTTGGTCCGAACAATATGAGTTTAGTGTCCTCGAACCTTTGATTTTTTATACTGTTCTGCGTAAACACCAGCGCACCGAGGGCCTTTTCCTTGTTTTCCGTTGAAACGATCACCAATACTTTTTGTTTCATACAATCTCCTTTCCAGTTTAGAATAGCAGGCCAAGTGAAAGCTGGAGCGTTATAAGGTTTACATACGTCTTTTGCAGGATAATGCCTTCATATTTAAGAACAGGACCGAAAAAGAAACTTGACGATGCCATTACATCAACACCAGCTCCGACGTTGAACCCCAGCCCTGCATCATTGGACGGTCTTTTTATGCTCGAGGACTGTGATGGTATGCCCAAGAAATCGGCATAATCGAAATTCAGCCCGCCGGTGAGATAGCCCTTGGATATCCCGGCGTTGAGGTATTGTTTAAGGACTATACCTGCATAGTAAAGGTCCATTGAAATGTTGTCATCGACTGCATTTACAAACCTGTTATACCCGAGTATAAAGCTAACATTGGATTCGTCGGATGTATCGTATCCAATGCCCAGGTCAATCTTCGGTCCGTTGTTGAAATCATACGTTGAATTTTTTGTGAACAGTGAAAAACCAGGATTCAAAGACAAAGATGCCTGCCCCTGGTCAGAAATGGCAGCGTTCGGGATAATAATGCCTATGGCCATTAGGAACAGAACAATATAGTATTTCACTTCAACCTCCTTTATGGTTTGTTCACTTTAAGCTAATAATTCCCTCTAGCTTGCTACAGCGTTACTGCTTGCTTATCATTCCCGTGTAAACGGGAATCCAGCAAAGCAAGGCAAAAAACTGGATTCCTGCTTTTGCAGGAATGACGATTAACAAATGCATTACGCTCTCTTTGAACCTCACCGCTTGCTGCGGGTAGTTCATTACAGCAAATACGAGGCACAAAACATCTCCCCCCTTAAAAGGGTTTACAATATACATAAGCTCATGATAGGAATATAGTCAAGGAAGCATATATGAAACTACAATACAATGGAATGGTCCCGGATGTACACGAAAGCGTGTACATAGCGGAAAATGCAGTTGTGGCAGGAGATGTTGTTATAGGAGAAAACAGCTCGGTGTGGTTTAATGCAATTGTAAGGGGAGACGAGAACTACATAAGGATAGGTGCGAGGACAAATATCCAGGACAACTGTGTACTTCATGTAACGCAAAAAACACATCCGTTGTTTATCGGAGATGATATAACAATAGGTCATAGTGCCGTTGTGCACGGCTGCAGGATAAAAAGCAGGTGCCTTATAGGCATAGGTGCTGTTGTGCTCGATGGTGCCGTTGTAGGAGAGCAGTCTATCGTAGCTGCGGGCAGTGTTGTAAAGGAGGATATGATTGTGCCTCCCTGCACCCTTGTAGCAGGCATACCTGCAGTTGTTAAAAGAGACCTGACCAGTGAGGATATTGATTATGTAAAAAGCCTGGTGATCAAATATGTGACTCTGAGGGGTCATTATTTGAAATCCGTGGTTTAACAACTTGATAATTTTAAAGAGTGGAGTAATTATACTATATGAATACTGTAAAGGTTTTTAAGGACAGCGTGCTCTTTAAAGGGCTCGAGGAAAGGATCATAAATATTCTTGCAAATATTTCAGAAACGGCAAATATTCCGTCCGAGACAGTGATATTCTCTGAGGGTATGCCGTCTGACACCATGTTTGTTATAGCTTCAGGCCGGGTAGAGGTATTAAAGGACACTGCACAAGGTAATGAATCGGTGATAGGGGAACTTGAGACAGGGGATGTTCTTGGCATACTTTCCCTGATAGCAGGCGGTAAAAGGACTGTGACGGTAAAAGCAAAAGAACAGGTAGTGCTTGTAACCATTACAAGGGATAATTTCGATAAACTGGTAAGCAACAACATCCATGCCGCTTATCAGATAATAGTAAGTATAACGAAATATTTTGCCGACCTTTTCAAGGACTCAAAAGTATTAAAGGAGATAATGTAATGAAAATAAGAAATCTGCTTTATTTGATCACGGCTGGCTTAGCAATGACATTCATGATACTATCGTGCGCCCATACTCAGGCCGTTTCACCGGAAAACCCACAGGCAGCTTCCGGGGAAGCAGGGGTGATAGCACCGCCGGAAGCAGGCACCGAGGCGATAGCAATTCCCCAGACAGGCAGCATAGAATCGGTACCAATACCCGGACAGGCAGCTGGCACTGCAGAAACACAGGCAGCAGAAAATCAGCCCGGGAACATGCCGACTGTCGGGGGTGTTGCCCCGACAGCAGGTGAACAGCCGTTACTTTCAGAAGGAGAAGCCCCGCCGGCGCTTCCAGGCCCTATTTCAGAACAGGCACAGGCACAAACACCTACTGCTTTACCGCCCTTACCAACGACAGGGACGCAGCAACCCGCAGAACAGCTTGCTGCACCGTCTCCAGAAGTGGCCCCTGCACCGCCGGGCGGGCTGGCCCCTTTGCCATTGGAAGGACTGTCTCCATCTCCGTCATCCGAACTGGCTCCTTTACCGTCTGCTGCTGTTACATCACCGACTGTCGCTCCCATGCCTGAAGCACCTGTACAGCCGGAACAACCGGCAATAGTAGCCCAGCCGTTTACTGCCCAACAGATGCCTGTTGCACAGCAACCGGTCCCTCCATCACCTGCTGCTGAAGCGCCTGCTCCTGCACAGGAGATGGCATCAATACCGCAGGAGAATGTTCCTGCCCCAACGCCTCAAACCGCTGTTGTTCCCGAGGTAGAAAAGATAACAAGGCCGCCGATGATTGTGCCGGGCGAAGTAATAAGCGGCATGCCCGCATATGTAAATACAAAAACAACGCATATTGTAAGGGAGGGCGAGGACCTTCACTGGCTGGCAGCTGTTTATTACGGCAACGCGAGGTTATGGGAAAAAATCTATCAGGCAAACAGGGCGGTGATAAAGGATCCAAACCATCTGGTTGTTGGCACAAAACTTGTTATTCCGCCAAAATAGTATCAGAGAGAGAGGATTGATACAATGCCGATAAATGAAGGGGATGATTTATACATAACAGAAGGCTATACATTT
>JAJYJX010000153.1 GCA_021789095.1 bacterium | reverse complement strand
GGTACGGGCGTAGCCACCTCAACACCGGTTACAAAAGACATCGTAATGACACCAGATATGAAAAAGGTCTTTGTAAGTTATGCTGGTCTTGACAGCATTGTAGTAATTGACACCAACAATAATACAGTAGAGAACTATATAAAAGTGGGTAAATCTCCCGTGGCAATGCTGCTGAGCCCTGATGGATCCACATTATACGTCGCTTGTTACAACTCCGATAAGATCTATGTAATCAATACATACACAGAAGAGGTTACAGGCATAATAGGCGTTGGCACTGGTCCATTTTCAATGGCTTTGTCTGCGGATCAGCATTATCTTTACGTGCTGGATTATGCTGACAATAATCTTGATGTCGTTGATTTGAATAATTTGACAGTAATAAACACATTAAAATGAAAAAACAATTTATATTCTTGTGTTACTTTTTTATTGCAATAGCGATTACCGCCTGCAGCAGCTCATCAACGGCTAAAAATAACTTCAGTTATCCTTCAGCACTGGCACTCGGTTACCTGCCGGTGTCAAATGTACGGACGCTTTATATTGCAAACACATTTACCGGGACAATATCAGAAATAAATACATCGACAAACAGCGTCATGCCTGTAACTACATCGACTGGTACAACAAATGCAATACCGTTAAACATGTACCCTGAAGCAATAGAATACGATAATGGATATCTGTACGTTGCTGGCTTTACACAAACATCGGGTCTGCTTGAATCATTAAATCTTTCTACAAATCAGACTACAAGCACTGTATACCTTAAAGGTTATCCATACAAAATCCTTCTCAACAATAGTACATCAACGCTTTATGTAATTGGTATACAAAATAATAAAACATACCTTGAATCATTCACGGCAAGCAGCACCATAACTCCGGCTACTGCAATAATATTAAGTTTTACACCTTCATCAATAACATTAACTCCTGACAGCAGTAATCTATTAATATCTTACCAGAACCAGGCATTTATATCTGTACTTGATCCGGTTACACTTGCAGAGGTTAACAGGATCAATACAGATTATCCTGTTGCCCTTATGGGCATGGTAAACCAGTATGAGGATACAATGCTTTACGCAGTTGTATTCACCACAGCAGGTTACAGCGTTGAATCTATAAATACGTCAAATGGCAGTACAGGCTATGAATTTACTGTACCCGGCGTGCCTGCTGATTTTGCCATATCAACTCAAAGGATGCTTCTCGATGACAATCACTTTTCTTATCTGGGCGTAATTGCAAATGCAAATGGCTACGTTCATTTTATCAATATAGACTACGGCTGTCAAATACCCTCCATACCAAGCAGCCACACGGGTGTCACACTTACAAGCACTATTCCTGCTTCTAACGCTCCATCCATACAGGCAATAACCACAAATGACTGTAAAACACAATCAGAAGCATGGAGTATAACATACAATTCAAGTACAAAAGATTATGACGTTACCGGGACCGCATCAGGACCACAGTCTGAACCAGCAAAAAACGGGGCCTTTTTTAAAAGTGCTCATGACAGTGTTTCATTTTATGTAAATCCAGGAACTTCAGAACTCAACAACAATGATAAATTTACATTCGGTACAACGGCAGCAGCGGGTATAAAAATACTCTCGGGCTTCGGTCTGCCACAGCATATTCTTGTAGATCCTTTAACCAATCAGGCGTACGTTTCGGATATCCTTACAAACTCTCTCTATGTTGTCTCCCTATCCTCACAGAGCATAACAGCAATAATAAGATAGATTCTTGCATACCGGACAGACCAATATCCTGGCAAGAGATATTGAAATAAGTTCATAACAAGCCAGAACGACTTAAACATTTTTCATATGCTGTATAATGATTTGAAGACATTGTTCAAGGTTAATAGACGGTTCATAACCTATAGCTTTTCGTATCTTTGATATATCGGGGGCCCTTCTTTCCATATCCTCAAATCCTTTTCCATATGCCTCTATAAAAGGTACAAAAATTATCTCAGAGGAACTGTTTGTAAGCGACTTTATTTTCTTTGCAAGCTCAAGAATTGTTATTTCTCTTCCATCACCTATATTGAATACATCCCCTTCTGCTTCGGGCCTTTCCATAAGTAAGATAACTGCCCTTACTGCATCCCTTACATACGTAAAACTTCGTGATTGTTTGCCATCACCGAATACCGTTATAGGATTGCCCAGGAGAGCACTCTTTATGAACTTCGGGACAACCATACCGTACTGACCCGTCTGCCGTGGACCTATTGTATTAAAAAATCTTACAACAATTACAGGCAGTTTTTTCTCCTCATAATATGCAAACGCAAGAAATTCATCAAGCGCCTTTGTACATGCATAAGCCCACCGCCTTTTTTTCGTGGGCCCTAAAACCATATTGTTCATCTCATTCAATGTATGATCTTTATGTTTTCCATAAACCTCTGATGTTGATGCAATGAGTACCTTTTTCCTGTACTTGTTCGCAAGGCTTAATACCTTTTCTGTTCCAAGAACATTGGTTTCAATAGTATCAACGGGTTTTTCCATGATCAATTTAACGCCGACAGCAGCAGCAAGATGAAAGATTCTGTCTACTTTACTTATCAATTCTTCCAGCACCGGATCGTTCAAAACAGAATCGATGATTAAGTGAAATTTTTTATTATTTTTCAAGTGCTTAATATTATCAAGTGTGCCTGTGGAGAGGTTATCCAGTACAAAAACCTCTTCCTCTCTTGCTATTAACTCTTCACATAAGTGAGAGCCAATAAACCCTGCACCGCCTGTAATCAATGACTTCAAAACAATTTCCTCCTCGTATCTATTTGCAATTAATTCAATTGATATTGCAAAAGCCTATTTTCTAAGTATAGATGATTTTAATACAATATTATTATGTTTTTTACAAGTGGGTAAATAAACCTGTGGGTAAAGTAAACCCTATTATAAAGAGACCTGGCTTTCTCATGGGGTAAATCTTGGTAAAACTGTGGATTATATTCTCACTAAATCATGTTTTTATTATGAATGTAATATGTTTGAGCCTGTCTTTTATCTCTTCTTCCTCGGACTGCACATATCTCTCTGCTGGATTACCTTATTATATAAGGCCGCTGGATAGACATCTCCTTCGAGCTTTTCCGCTGTTGCCTTTGCCGCCGCTTCCATAATCTTCATGTCGGAATCGCTGATCGGAATATCCCTGAGTCCTTCCTTCTTAAAAGCTCCTATGCTCTGTTTCTCAAAGGCAACAATATCACTCCGCCATTCAGGTTCGTACATTCTCATAAAATCCACAAATAATGCAATAGCGTCGTTACTAAATCCTGGAGGGAATCTCTTGCCTTGCTTTTCTATCTGGTTGTGGTCAAGAAATATTGCTGACGGTGAATAGAAAAGCGGAGGTGTGAGGAAATATCTTAAATATAAGAATGCCTGTACGCCAAGCATCCATACAGGAGGGGCTGTATCCACATTAACAATGCCTGTTTGTAATGATGAAAGAACGTCAGGAACAGCGATCGGAATGGGCTTAATATCGAGTTCATTCAAATATGTCCTTTCCACCTTTCCGAACCATGTCATCACCTTCTGCTGTTTCAACTGCTCGACACTTGTTACATCATTCTTGGTAAACATGTAAAAGAAACCGGTATGTATAAGTCCGACCAGAATATATCCATGTTTCTCAAATATATTATCTATATCCCCCCTCATCCCGTCCATAACGCAATCAACCTGATTGTAGTTATCGAAAAGAAGAGGTAGGTTCAACACAGCCAGTTCAGGTGCCGCATTCATAACTCCCTGGGCAGTAGCCCCGATGCCCTGCATCTCTCCAAGATGCATCTTCCTTAGAATGTCCGCATCCTCTCCCATTACACCGCCTGCATAAATCTTCGCATTGACCATACCCCTGGTTTCCCATGAAAGAAATGGTATAACTGTATCAATTGCGTCTTTAATCCACGGCGTATTCGCAGGAGCAAGGGTACCAATGTTGATCATTATAGGTTCTATCTTCTGCAGTTGTTCCACGCTTGTATTGTACTTCTTTGCAAGAGCGTCAATTATTCTTTCTTTTGTTACATCCTTTATCCCGTATTTCTTTTTTATTTCATTAACAATATTCCTTGCTACTTTCATATTCTTTATCTTGAACAGTGATGCGAATGTTGCTACTTCATGAGGGTTTATTTCCGCAGAAAAGGTTACGGATGGAACAACGGTGATTATAACCACCAGAAAACAGATCTCCCTGAAAAACTTAATCATTTTTTCTCCTCCTGTCCTGTTAATAGTTATTATATTGCCACTTTCGCATGGAAAAATTGTAGCAGATAAGTCGATATATGAGGTACATAGCTAACAATTGCCAATACTATTAGACTTATAATAAAGAAAGGGACTATCGATGCCAGAACCTCAACATACGGTCTTTCAAATCGTAATTGGGCGAGGAAGATATCTATACCCATTGGCGGTGTTATGTATCCGATAGAAAGATTGACCAGAAACATAACAGCCACATGAATCGGATTTAGACCAAAACTGAGTGCTACAGGAACAATAATCGGCATCACCACAATAATGGCAGAAAAAACGTCCATCGTACCGGCAATTACAAGCAGAAAAACATTTATAATGATAAGGAATAAATACTTACTCACAATATGAGTTTCCAGATAAGCAAATAACCTCATGGGTATTTCCATATATACAATAAAGTCTGTTAAAGCTAAGGCCATTCCAAGAATCATGATAAGTGCTCCCAGCATTATCATGCTTTCACGGATTGTTTTGATCAGCACATTAAGCTTTATATCTCGCTTTATGAAGACCTCCACAATAAATACATAAAATGCCAATACCACGGCTGCCTCACTTGCTGTCAGTAATCCGGAATATATGCCTCCTACCGTTATAATGGCTATGGAGGGAAACTCCCATATTATATCGTACGTAGTCGTCATAAGATTTCTTAAAGAGAATTTGGTAGTCTGCTGAGAACGGCTTGTTTTCCAGATCGCATATATTATAAAAAATACAACCATGATAAAGGTAGGTATCAGTCCGGCTATGTATACACTTTCCACATTTGTCTGTGTTGTCATACCATAGAAAATAACAGGCAGACTCGGAGGCAGAATCATGCCCAGAATACCGGATGCTGTTACCAGACCAAGGGAAAACTTTTCATCG
>JAJYJX010000152.1 GCA_021789095.1 bacterium | reverse complement strand
GCAGGTGAGGTCGGCGGTATGCTCGATACAATTCTTGCAAGGCTTGCGACCTATATAGAAAAGTCAGAAAAGCTAAAAGGCAGGGTAAAGGGTGCAATGGTATATCCTATAGTAGTGCTGTCCGTTGCAGCAGGAGCTGTGACGATTCTGCTCCTTTTTGTAATCCCCGTCTTCGCGAAAATGTTTGCAGACGTAGGTGCCGCACTGCCGGCCCCAACCCAGGTTGTCATGGACCTGAGCAACTTCTTAAGGCATTATTTCCTCTACATGATTATAGGAATAGCGGTTATCATATGGGCGGTAAGAACATACTACAAAACAGCAAACGGCAAGCTTGTCATAGACGGACTACTGTTAAAACTGCCCGTGTTCGGCGATATTATCAGAAAGAATGCGGTCGCAAGGTTTACAAGAACATTGTCAACAATGATATCAAGCGGTGTGCCTATAATGGACGGGCTTGAAATTGTTGCGCGCACATCCGGGAACGTAATTATCGAAAATGCCATCATGAAAGCCAGGGAGAGCATTGCCGCAGGTAAGACCATTGCAGAACCGCTTGCGCAGACAAAGGTGTTCCCGGGCATGGTTGTACAGATGATCTCCGTGGGTGAGGCTACAGGTAATATGGATGCAATGCTGTCAAAGATCGCTGATTTCTACGATGAAGAGGTAGACACAGCTGTGGCTGCAATGACATCCCTTATTGAACCTCTGCTTATCGTGTTTCTGGGTGTTGTAATCGGCGGGCTCGTCGTTGCAATGTACCTGCCTATATTCAAGATCGCAAGTACGATTAAATGATGCGAAATGGCAACGCAAGGCCCGCCTGCTGAAGTTTCACCGGAAACTTTACCAAAAACACTGATAGAGAAGCAGGAGCTCTTAAACAGGCTTTACGGCTCCATAGGGGTAAGGCTGATTGTTATTACGCTCCTGGTAAGCGTTGCGATATTCACCTATCAGTACAAGATTATATTTAAAATAGCTCCCTGGCTGTCGCCTTTAATTATACTTATAATCGTTCTGTATACCGTGAGCATTGTCGAGATATTTGCCTTAAGGAGAAAGAGCGGGCTTATCAGTATAGCTTATATCGCCACGTCCTGGGATGCAGTGTTCGTGTCAGCACTTGTTATTGCAACAGGCGGCATTGACAGCATCTATACATTCCTGTATCTTTTTGTCGCTATAGAGGCCGGCTTTCTTTTATCCAAAAAAGGCGGGCTTATCTTTGCATCTGTTTCATCGATACTCTACGGGCTCCTTGTTGATGCGCAGTTTTACCGGCTGTTCCCTTCGTTCATACCGTCACCGGAAGTATCGCATTCCGTAAAAGACATACTGGTCAATCTTATGACCTACATGAGTACAGCATTCATAGTAGGTATATTAAGTGCATTTCTTGGCAGCAGCCTTTTAAAGGCAAGACAGGCATTGTCCAGGAGCAGTACGGATTTAAAACATCTGGCCAACCTGCATTCCATTATTATTAACAGCATCGACTCGGGATTGATAACCCTTGATGAGCAATATACAATCAATACAATGAACCCTGCTGCAATTCGCATAACCGGTTATAATGCCGATGAGATCATAGGAAGGAAAATAGATTCTATAATGCCTGAAATCCAGGTATCAGGTTCTGCTGCAAGAAGAAACGAGCTGGTCTTAATAAAAAAGAACGGAAGCAGCATACAGGTAGGTTACAATGTGTCCGGGTTACAAAGCGATACAGGCGGTACAATAGGAGCGGTTGTAACATTTCAGGACCTGACTGAAATGAAGAAGATGGAGGCAAAGCTTAAGCGCGCAGATATACTTGCGACCGCAGGGAGACTTGCGGCAAGCGTTGCACATGAGATACGAAATCCCCTGGCGTCCATAAGCGGTTCTGTCCAGCTGCTCATGGAAGATTTGAAAAGCAGCAGTGAATATGAAAAGCCTCTTGAACTGATTTTCAGGGATGTGGACAGGATAAACAATCTTGTAACAGAGTTTCTCGCTATGTCGAAATCCGTTACCAATATACAGGATGGCGTGATGATACGAGAGCTGATCGATGAAGTGTATGACAGTGTATCAAAAAGGATGGACTATAATCCATCAATAAAGCTCCGGACGACCGTGAAAAACGATCTGGCAATAAAGGCCGATAAACTGAAGATGAAGCAGGTATTGCTTAACCTGGCTCTTAATGCTATTCATGCAATAAAAGAAAAAGGCATTGTTGATATAGATTGTACCATAAAGAATAGCCATGCAATAATAACCGTTGAAGACAATGGTGAAGGTATGGATGAGAAAGAAATAAAACTGTCTCTGGAGCCCTTCTGGACAACAAATCCAGGAGGTACGGGCCTGGGCCTGCCGGTTGTTCAGTCCATCGTTGAACAGCACAGCGGTACACTCGAGATAAAGAGTGAAAAAGGGAAGGGCACCGTCATAAAAATTGAATTACCTTTATGAAGTACGTTGTATGAAGTTTGTCCTGTTCAGGGAAACGGTTAAAACGGTATATTGTATAAAATTATGAAAAAAGGACTTCAATGATCCGGATCCTCGTTGTTGATGACGATAAAAGCATGCGCGAGTTCTTGGAACTCATGCTGAAAAGGGAAAAATATGATGTCGTATGCGCGAAGGATGGGGCAGATGCTATTTTACTCCTGAAAGAAAACTATTTTGATCTTATATTAACGGACCTCATGATGCCGGCGATAAACGGCCTTGAACTTCTTAAGAAGGCCAAAGAGATCTATCCTGACATAAGGGTAATCATGATCACTGCATTCGGGACAATTGAGACGGCTGTGGATGCCATGAAGCTCGGAGCTTATGATTATATTACAAAACCTTTTAACAATGACGACATGAGGCTGCGCATACGCCGGGCGATAGAGAGTCAGCGGATAGAGCATGAAAACATAAGGCTGAAGCAGAAACTCGGAATAACCGACGGGAAATGGGACATCATCGGCGTAAGCAATGTAATGCAGGAGGTTTTTAATCTCATAGACAGGGTAAAGGACACAAGGACAAATGTGCTTATATCGGGCGAATCAGGTACCGGAAAGGAGCTTGTTGCCAGAGCCATACATTACCAGGGCATCAGGAAGGATAAGCCGTTCATACCTATCAATTGCGGTGCTATACCCGAAAACCTTGTTGAGAGTGAATTGTTCGGCCATAAACGGGGGGCGTTTACAGGTGCGGTTGAAAACAAAAAAGGGCTGTTTCTGGAAGCTGACGGCGGGACAATCTTCCTGGATGAAGTAAGTGAGCTGCCTTTGCAGACACAGGTAAAGCTGCTCAGGACTATTCAGGACAAAAAGATCAAACCCATAGGGGATTCTGTCGAGTATCCCGCTGATGTGAGAATTATTTCTGCGACTAACAAGAACCTGAAGGAACTCGTTAAAGATTCAGGATTCAGGGAAGACCTTTTTTACAGATTGAATGTTATACAGATAGAGATAAAACCCCTCAGGGAAAGGAAGGAAGATATATTGCCCCTTGCACGGCGTTTCCTTGATAAGTACAGCAGGGAGTTCGGAAAAGGTATAAAAGATTTTTCACAAGAGGCCGTGGATATGCTTAAGGGCTATTATTATCCGGGTAACGTGAGAGAACTTGAGAATATTGTTGAGAGGGCTGTGGCAATTGAATCGACACCCGTTGTTCTTCCTGAATCCATGCCCAAGGGAATGACCCTCTTCGTTGCCGACAGCAGAGGTACAGGATACACATTGGAGGACATTGCACTGAAGTTCAGCGGCGTTGTTGACAACCTTCTGGACACGATTGAAAAGGGACTGATAGAGGATGCACTGAAATCGTGCGCAGGAGACAGGACAAAGGCATGCGAACTGCTCGGTATTCCCATGCGCTCGCTGAGATACAGGATCAAAAAATACAATATTATGGATTAAAAGCGCTTTTTATAATTGTTGTAACATTGCGCCGGATATGCTTGATTGAACAGTGTAAACCCCGTTAGAAAGAACGTGGTTCTAAACCACGCCCTTTCTATAAGGAATTTAAAATTTGACATGTTATTTCCGCCATAAATGGTGGAGCTTTTTAACGGGGTAAATTTATGTACGCCTTAAAAAGGAGGCAAAATGAAAATATTTAATGCAGTCATAATATTATGTGCTATTGTTATGATCCCTGTAGTCCTTCAGGCAGCCCAATCTGAAAATATAAATTCAGGAGTAATCGAGGTCCCGTCTTCATCGGAGTATACGTATGAGACACAGGCTTCTGAAGCACAGCAGTATGCAAGCCTGCACTCCGGCACGTATCTCGGCGCATATGGATTAACTATAAATAACACCGATAAAAACTATCTGCCGCTCTATGAGGATTTAAATCTTAAGTACCCTATCCTCGGGGATAACCTGGGTATTGAAGCATCGGGCTGGTTAAGGTATGATGCGCTCACTACCGTGTACACAGGCAGGACAAATGTGGATATGTCTTACGGCTATCTTAATTACCGGCCAAAGTTCCTGCCGCTCAGGCTCAAACTTGGCAGGATATACAGCTGGTTCGGCACTGCAAATGATCGCTACGATGGTTTGGAACTCATGCTTGGTAACGGTAACCTGTATGGATTTGGCCTGGGGGCGTTTGTAGGCAGCGAAGTAGACTCGGAACTCCATGATACCCCAGGCGGTGTCACAACAGGCGGAAGACTGTCTTACGACAGATCCATGTTTGGTGTGGGCGGTTCCATCTTCTATGCAGAGAACAGCGGCAATATTTCACAGGAAAGATGGGGTGCCGACGGATGGATAAGGCCTGTTGATATGCTCTATCTGTTCGGAAGATACTATTATGACATGATCGATAAACGTGCCTATGACGGTACTGTAAAATTATCTTTAACACCGCTTAAAAAGCTTTTCCTTGATGCAGACTATGCGCTTTTTAATCCTGCGTCACTTATTGACAAAACAAGCATATTCTGGGTGTTTAATACTGAAACATATAGAACGTTAAACGGCGATATCGGGTACCGGATACTTGATGACCTCTCTGTTGCCCTCGACGCAACAAAGTACATGTACAGTTCCGAAGGCAACTCTTACAGCTACGGAGGCAGGATAAATTATAACAAGCAGCCTTATTCTGCAGGACTGGAGCTCAACAAGACGGATGCAAATCCCACAGATTATCTAAGAACCAGGCTTTATATATTCAGGAGCTTTGCAATGGGCATATATG
>JAJYJX010000151.1 GCA_021789095.1 bacterium | reverse complement strand
CGATCTAAACACGGCCTTTACAGCAGAACGGACGAGAGAAAGTTGATCGATGTCCTGCAGCGATCCCCTGCCCTTCAGCACCGTGGCTGAAGCTCCGCCAAAAACAACAACCGGTGATTGTGCCATCTTCGCATTGACAAGTGCGGTAACGCTGTTTGCAACGCCAGGCCCTGCCGTTACAACAGCAACACCCGGTGAGCCCGTAAGTCTGCTTACGGCATCTGCGGCAAATACGGCATTCGCTTCATGGCGGACATCTACGACCCTGATCCCCGACTTCCTGGACTCGGTCAGTATAGGTGAGATATGACCGCCGCTCAATGTGAAGACATAGCGTACTCCGTGATCCTTCAATATCTGCGCTATAACAGCTCCGCCGTTCATAATGATTCCCTCCTTAAGGTAATAAATAATACCAAAAAGTTCATTTGAAAAGTTGCGGGGTTTGTGAAGAGAGTATAGCACAAAAAGGGGGGTCAATACGAATGCCGTCAACCCGAAAAATGCATTTGCAAAATAAGGAAGTTTGAATTGAGAAAAAACTTAGGTAGATCGCAGGGTTTAGCGAATGAGCAAACTTTCTTATTGCATTTTTCGGGTCAAATAGAATCCATCATTTCTTGACTTGTTTTTATTGCACATTTACTATGTATGCATGGACAGAGTTGTTGTAATAATACCTGCACGATACGGTTCAAAACGCCTGCCCGGGAAGCCTCTCTTAACACTCGGAGACAAACCCATTATCCGGCATGTTTATGATAATGCGGCATCTTCAGCGCTCGTCGACAGGACAATAGTTGCGACCGATGACAGGCGCATATGCGATGTTGTGAAAGGTTTCGGCGGAGAATGCAGCATGACGCCAAAAGGCATAAACAGCGGTTCAGACAGGATTGCCTCTGTTGCAAAACATATAAACTGCGAACTGGTCATGAACCTGCAGGGAGACGAGCCGTTTTTAACGCCGTCAGTTTTTGATAGAGGCCTGAGGACAGCACTTGAAAACAAAGACATCGATGTCGTGACACTCGCAGCAAGGATAAGGACCATTGACGAGCTTGATAACCCGAACAACGTGAAGGTCGTGATGGACAAGCACGGATATGCGCTGTATTTCTCGCGCTTCCCTGTCCCGTTCGTGAGGGACGATAAAGGAAAGCTTGTCAAAACGATTAAAGGACATTACAGGCATATTGGTATTTATATATTCAGGCGCAGGGCCTTGCTGGAGTTCGTCGGGATGAAACAATCGCGCCTCGAGCACATGGAAAGGCTCGAGCAGCTGAGGCTGCTCGAGAACGGCTACAGGATCATGGTCGTTGTTACGGGCAACCCACCCGCGGGCATTGATACTGCGGAGGATTTGAAGCGGGCACGGAAAGTATTGAGCGGAAAATAAGGTAAAAAGGATTTATGAAATGAAAAGAAATTCGGCTTTTTTACAGTTATTCGAAGAATACCCTAAAGACGCCTGTACTTCGCTCATCTCATCAATTCTTAATCCCTTTTCCTCCGTTTTCCCTGCCTGTTTTCCCAGTTCTTTTCAATATAAGATTGAGAGATGGACCGTTAAAAGAAAAAGGAAGGTATTATGAAATCTAAATTTATATTCGTTACAGGCGGGGTTGTGTCCTCGCTCGGCAAGGGCATCGCATCGTCCTCCATTGCCGCCCTGTTGCAGGCCAGGGGACTGAACATAACTCTGCAGAAGCTTGACCCGTACATTAACGTGGACCCGGGCACCATGAACCCGTACCAGCACGGCGAGGTGTTCGTTACGGATGACGGGGCCGAGACAGACCTTGACCTGGGACACTACGAGCGGTTCACGGACATAAGCGTAACTCACTCCAACAACGTCACCGCGGGCCAGGTCTATGACACGGTGATAGGCAATGAGCGCAAGGGTGACTACCTCGGCGGGACCGTGCAGGTCATACCGCACATAACGGACGAGATAAAGAGACGCATAAAGGAAAATGCAAAAGGCAAGGACATAGCGATCATAGAGATCGGCGGAACGGTCGGTGACATAGAGAGCCTGCCCTTCCTTGAAGCGATACGACAGCTCAAGAAGGACGTGGGTCCCGAGAACGTGCTTTACGTGCACCTCACGCTTGTACCGTACATAAGGGGATCCGGAGAGCTTAAGACAAAGCCCACGCAGCACTCCGTAAAAGAACTCAGGGCAATAGGCATACAGCCGGATATCCTCCTCTGCAGGACGGACAGACCGCTCGACAAGGAGCTCAAGGCAAAGATCGCCCTGTTCAGCGATGTGGACCAGGACGCTGTCATAGCTGCAATCGATGTCAACTCTATATACGACGTGCCCGTCGTGCTCCACCAGGAAGGGCTTGACGAGAAGATCATAGAAAAGATGCACATATGGACAGGTTCGCCTGACCTTTCAAAATGGGAATCACTGTCAAAGAAGACCGCATCTATAAAGGACGAGATCACCATAGGCGTTGTGGGCAAGTATGTCCATCTCAGGGACTCGTACAAGAGCCTGCACGAGGCGCTCACCCACGGCGGCATTGCGAACGGCGTAACGGTAGACCACAAGTACATAGACTCCGAAGAGATAGAAAAAGAAGGTCCTGCCAAGTTCCTCAACGATGTCGACGGCATACTGGTACCGGGAGGCTTCGGCAACAGGGGCATCGAGGGAAAGATACTTGCCGCAAAGTACGCAAGGGAAAAGAAGATACCCTACTTCGGCATATGCCTGGGTATGCAGATCGCAGTCATCGAGTTCGCAAGGCATGTGCTGAACATAAAAGACGCCAACAGCAGCGAGTTCGATACAAAAACAAAAAATCCCGTCATAGACCTTATGCCCGAGCAGAAAAACAACCTGCAGCTCGGAGGGTCCATGAGACTGGGGGCTTATGAATGCAGGATCAAGCCCGGAACCCATGCAGCAAGGGCTTACTGCAAGGATATGATCCATGAGAGGCACAGACACAGGTATGAATTCAATAACAACTACAGGCAGAACTTCGTATCAAAAGGTATGATCATAAGCGGTGAATACCCCGGCAAAAGGCTTGTGGAGATCATTGAGCTGAAAAACCATCCATGGTTTTTAGGATGCCAGTTCCACCCGGAGTTCAAATCAAGGCCCATCAATCCCCATCCATTGTTCGTGCACTTCATAAAGTCAAGCATAAATTATAAGAAAAAAAAGAAAAGGTGAGATCTATCAAAGTAAAGACGATAAACATAAACGGTGTAAAGATCGGCGGCAACAACAGGTTTGTGCTCATTGCCGGCCCGTGCGTCATAGAAAACGAACAGGAAACGATGCGCATAGCCAGACAGTTGAAGTCGATCACTTCAAGACTCGGCATAGGCCTCGTATTCAAGGCGTCTTACGACAAGGCCAACAGGACGTCCATAGACTCGTTCAGGGGTCCGGGCTTAAAAAAGGGCATTGAGATACTGGCGAGGGTAAAAGAAAGGTACAAGCTGCCTCTCCTGTCGGATGTGCACCGTCCGGAGGACATGGGCCCGGCATCAGAGGTAATAGACATAATCCAGATCCCGGCGTTCCTCAGCAGGCAGACAGACATGCTCGTGTCTGCAGGCAGGACAGGCCGGATAGTGAACATAAAAAAGGGCCAGTTCATGGCCCCATGGGACATAAAGCACGCGATCAAAAAGGTCGAATCAACAGGGAACCATACGATTATCGTTACAGAGCGCGGATACACGTTCGGCTACAATATGCTGGTAAACGACTTCCGTGCCGTACCTCTCATGAGGGCATTCGGATACCCAGTAGTGTTCGATGTGACTCACAGCGTGCAGCTGCCTTCTGCTGCGGATGGTGTATCCGGCGGACAGAAAGAGTACATAGAGATACTTGCAAGGGCGGGCGCTGCAGTCGGTATAGACGGCCTGTTTCTTGAGGTGCATCCCAGACCTGCAAAGGCACTGAGCGATGCGGCAAACTCGCTGGAACTCGGCAGGCTTGAGAAATTATTAAAGACCATAAAGGTGATAGATGAAATCATCAAAAAAGATTGATGTCATAAAAGAAGCAAGAAATGTCCTGAGGATAGAGGCAAATGCCATAAGCGATCTGATCGGCCGCATAAACAGTGATTTTACCGGTGCTGTTGATCTGATACTCAATACCAAGGGCAAGGTCGTGGTAACGGGTATAGGGAAATCCGGCGTTGTCGGCCAGAAGATCGCATCGACAATGGCAAGCACGGGTACGCCCGCTTACTACCTCCACCCGTCCGAGGGTGCGCACGGGGATCTCGGCATACTTGGCAGGGACGACATCGTGGTCGCAATATCAAACAGCGGCGAGTCGGAGGAGCTGATCAGGATCGTACCGTTCGTGAAAAGGCTCGGCATAAAGCTCATAGCGATAGTCGGGAATAAACATTCAACGCTGGGGAAGTCCGCGGACATACTCATTCATGTGCCCGTAGAAAAAGAGGCATGCCCCTTCGGCCTTGCACCGACAGCAAGTACGACGGCAGAACTTGCCGTAGGCGATGCGATCGCAGTAACCCTGCTGCTTAAGAGGGGTTTTACAAAGAATGATTTCGCCATGTTCCATCCTGGCGGTGCACTCGGCAAAAAGCTGATCACTACCGTCGGGGATCTCATGCACAAAGGCGCTGAAATGCCCTCTGTTTACACGGATGCAAAGATGAAGGACGTGCTCGTTGAGATTACATCAAAGCGCATGGGACTGACAGGGGTTTATGACAAGAAACGCAGGCTTGCTGGCATAATAACCGACGGTGACCTGAGAAGGGCGCTTGAGAAGCACCATGATCTGCTTGAGAGGACAGCGTCCGACATAATGACCGTCAACCCGAAGCGCATCGAAAGGACCGCGCTTGCCGTAAAGGCACTGAATATCATGGAGACGTACTCCATCACGTCCCTTTTCGTGACCCATAACGGTGATAAGGACAGACCTGTCGGAGTGATCCACCTTCACGACATACTGAAGGCCGGGATCGTATAGCACTCCCTATACTGCAGGGGCGATTCAGGAACCGCCCTTTTCAGGCTGTTATCAACAGGCAGACCCGAGTCTTCCTTGCATTGTAGTTATATTGTTCTTTACCAGACATGCGGGATGAGACGATATTTTACCTGGGTCATATAAGCTGCATAGTCAGACAATTCCTTCCGCAGCATGCGCTCTTCCATCACCGCCCGCCATGCAATTGCGACCACAAGAATCAGCCCAAAGAGGACTCCGTACCC
>JAJYJX010000150.1 GCA_021789095.1 bacterium | reverse complement strand
AATAAATAAAATTGATCTTGATGCAACCGGCCAACCTGTTACAGGCTGGGAAAGTGCCCCTTTCAGTCTTGAAAAAGGCGATAATACCATTATTATACATTCAATGGACGAACCTGTTAACCCTTACAAAGAACTCGCTCCGTTTGTACAGGACACAAGACCCGTAACGATAGGAGTGTTTGGGCTAAGGCTGTCCGGCACAACAACAAGCAGATAACAGTATGCACAGCATGGAAAAATATTTTGGTATACCTTATGTGGATGCTTCACTTTCAACTGCGGCGGAGAAATTACTCGAGGGCATAAGGATCAACAGGAAAGACGCACATCTTATACTGAATTCCAATGACATTCATTTTATAGGTGCAATGGCAGACTATAAAAAACAGCAGTTAAACGGGAGACTTGTATACTTTACGGTAAACAAACAGATCAATTACACCAATATATGCAGTGTTCACTGCAAGGTATGTGCATATGCAAAAGGTAGACATGCGGCAGATGCCTATACAATGACGATTGAAGAAATTATCGGGGAGCTGCATAAGTGCGGCAATGAGCTCGACGAGGTCCACATAGTGGGGGGGCTGCATCCTGATTTACAGTTTGACTATTATATTTCGATGATAAGGGGAATAAGCTCACACTTCCCTTCCATAACAATAAAGGCGTTTACAGCAACAGAGATAGGGTACTTTGCAAAGCTTTTTGGGATGAATGTTAAAGAGGTACTCGAAAGACTTGTTGATGCCGGACTTAATACGATGCCCGGGGGTGGTGCAGAGATACTGTCGGACAGCATAAGGTCGGAACTCTTCAGGGGTAAGGAGTCAAAGGATGAATGGCTGCGCACACACAGGACAGCCCATTCCATGGGCATTAAAACAAACGCAACAATGCTTTACGGTCATATTGAAACGGATGATGATATTATATCCCATCTTGAACAGCTTCGTTCGCTGCAAGATGAGACATCCGGGTTCCTGACATTCGTGCCCCTTATTTTTCATCCGGCAAATACGCCGCTGCATAACATGGTACACACGCCTGCAGGCATAAGGAAGTTAAAAATTATAGCACTTTCAAGATTATACCTGGATAATTTCCCCCATATAAAGGCGTACTGGGTAATGCTTTCAGAAGGCATTACCCAGATAGCGCTGCATTTCGGCGCTGATGATATTGACGGCACCATCGGCAAAGAAAGGGTAGCTCACGCTGCTGGTGCATCGACGCCGGCAGGCTTGACAAAAAACAAGATGATTTCCATGATTAAAGGTACAGGTTATATACCTGCACAGAGAAACGGAGAATACAAAGTCATAAAGATCTACAGGTAACCCCTGTTAGAAGCATATTATATGAGAGATAATTTTCTGACAGAACATAATGGCTCTTCATTGTGTACGCTTCTAACAGGGTAAAAGATACTTACATGAAGATTGCAAGGATGCCGTATATAAACGTAGATCCATTCTACTATACGCTTGAACATGCCGCAGAAAAAGGTGCCGAGCTTATACCGGGTTACCCAAGACAGATCGGAAGGCTTGCCGAAGAGCAGGATACCATTGATGCAGGACCTATATCCGTTATGGACTTTTTGAAGCTTCAGTACAGGTATGAACCGCTTGACAGGATGTGCGTCGCCGTAAAGGAAAAAGCAGGCAGTGTCACCATGTTTTCAAAACATCCGATCGAGAAACTTGACAAGTGCAGGATAGGCATAACATCCCAAACTTCCACTTCAAGAGTACTTCTGAGGTTAATACTCGAACACCGCTATGGTATAACCCCGGCAGAGTATCTGGAGCAGCCTGAGCACGGACAGGTTGACGCGTATCTGTTCATAGGCAATAATGCACTTGTGTATACTTATAAAGGCCTGAAGGATTTTGAGTATATATACGACCTGGGCGAGGAATGGCGCAGGTGGACCGGTCTACCCTTTGTCTTTGCTGTTTGGGCAATAAGAAAAGCTGTCCCCGGGCATGAAAAGGATTATCTTACAGGCCTGCTTAAAAATTCCCTGAACGTATTCTGGCAAAACGAAAAAGAGATGGCACAGAAAAGGTCGAAAGAATTACTTATTCCGGCAGATTTTATTGAAAATTACTGGCACCTGTTTATCTATAACCGGACGGATGCAGTTGATAAGAGCCTTGAACTATTTACCGATTCCATAAAGAAAATTAAGGGGGTGGCTGCAGATGGACAAAAAAAGATATGATGACAGCGATAATGAAGGTGATGATTTTGAGCTTTACGATGATGACGAAGGCGAGGACCTCGACGAGTATGCAGATGATCTGGCCATTGATGAGAGCGAGCTTCAGCATATACATTTTACTGTGCAGTGCATAAAGAACCCGTTCCCGAAGGACAGCGACGAATGGGTTATTGTGGAAACCCTGCAAAAGGAAAGGCCCGAGGGTTTTGAAGAATTAAAAGATGTACTGATGTCCCTGTTCGATTTTGATAGTTTTGAAATGACTCCCGATGAATACACAAAAGAGATCTTCTATTTCATGATAGAAAACAGGGTGATAAAGCTGGATTAATTCCGCGTTTACGGAGGAAGAAAAGTTCCCCCTCAGCTCGCAAAACAAAGCTCCCTTCGATAAAGGGGATTGTCATTACAACATGCATTACACAATCTTTGATGCTGATAGAAACACAGTCCACGCAGAGTGCCCCAGAAGAATACCCGGCAGTTCGGTGGCGTTTTACTCCGCCTCGGCTCAAACTTTTCTTCCCCTTATTTCTTATTCTTTTATAGCATTTTTCAGGGCGTGGGCGAAGGCGAGCAGATCATTGGATGCATCATCGTGACTTTCTATGAGTTTTACAAATGCACTGCCTACAACAACCCCGTCAGCAACTTCGGCTATCATAGCTGCCTGCTCAGGCGTTGAAATACCAAAGCCCACAGCAACAGGCTTTTGTGTTTTCCTTTTAAGCCACTGAATGCTGCTGATTACCTGGCTGTCAATTCCTTTCGACGCGCCTGTTACGCCTGTTAACGATATGTAGTACAGGAATCCCTCTGTGTGTTTTGAAAGCTGTAAAAGCCTGTTTCTGCCTGATGTAGGTGCCGCAAGCAGAATAATATCGATATTATACTTGCCGGCATACGGCGTAACAGCACCTATTTCCTCTAACGGAATGTCCGGAAGGATCACACCGTCTACACCGCTTTTCTCCGCATCAATGAAAAATTGCTCTGCTCCATACTTGAACACAGGATTGAAATAACCCATAAGGATCACGGGTGTACTGTGTGCCCGCCTGATATTCCGGACAAGCTCGAGTATGCTGCTTATATTTGTTCCCGAGCCAAGAGCACGCTGTGCAGCTTTCTGTATAACAGGGCCATCCGCAATAGGGTCTGAAAAGGGCATACCAAGCTCTATGATATCGGCACCGCCTTTTATAAGTGCATATGTGTAGGACTGTGTCTTTTGTATATCCGGATCACCAGCCATGATGTATGCTATGAGTGCCTTTTCGCCCTTTCCATGCAATGCGCCGAATGTTTCATCAATGCGGCTGACCATGTCATCCTCCGAGTTTTATGTGTTCTCTTATGATATCCATATCTTTATCACCCCTGCCCGATACATTTATGACAACAAGAGACCGCTTCGGCAGTTTTGGTACATATCTCATTGCAAAGGCTATTGCATGCGCACTTTCAAGCGCAGGGATAATACCCTCTTTCCTTGAAAGGTATACTGTTGCAGACAGGGCTTCATCATCTTTTACAGGATAAACTTTCAGCCTGCCGGCATCCTTTAAATAACTCAGTTCCGGACCAACGCCGGGATAATCAAGACCCGCTGAAACAGAATGAGGGTTTATAATCTGGCCGTCGCGGTCCATAAGGATCTTTGTCATGGATCCATGCAGTACCCCTTTTTCACCGGCGGTTAAGGATGCACCGTGCCTGCCTGTTTCAATACCAAGGCCGCCTGCTTCCACTCCGACAAGCTCGATATCCTTATATCCTATAAACGGATAAAATAACCCTATTGAATTGCTTCCGCCACCAACGCATGCAATAAGCACGTCAGGCAGTCTGCCTTCGAGTTTAACGATCTGCCCTTTTGCCTCTTTGCCGATAACAGACTGGAAATCCCTTACCATGCGCGGATAAGGATGCGGGCCTGCCACAGAACCTATTACATAATGTGTTGTTTCAACATTCGTAACCCAGTCCCGTATTGCTTCATTCATCGCATCTTTTAATGTCATTGAGCCTGAATAAACAGGGATAACCTTTGCACCCAGTAACCGCATCCTGTCAACATTCAGCGCCTGCCTTTTTATATCGAGATCACCCATGTAAACCTCACACTCAAGCCCGAACAATGCGGCCGCAGTTGCAGTCGCGACCCCGTGCTGGCCTGCTCCCGTTTCTGCTATGATCCTCTTTTTTCGGAGCTTTTTCGCAAGCAAGACCTGTGCAACGGTGTTGTTGATCTTGTGTGCACCTGTATGGGCAAGATCCTCTCTTTTCAGGTATACCCTGGCGCCATGAAGATCTGCAGTCATTCTTGATGCAAAGTAAAGCGGCGTGGGCCTTCCTGCATAGTGTTCAAGATAATATCTCAGCTCTTTTTGAAAGGATGGTGTACCGGCAATACGATTGTATCCTCTTTCAAGCTCCTGCAGTGCAGATATAAGGGTTTCAGGCACAAACATCCCTCCGTACTCACCAAAATAACCACGGGCATCAGGTAGGGATTTCTTACTCTCAGATTTTTTCATGCAAAGACTATACTTTTATAAGTATATGGTGTCAAATGGAAGGTATAAAACAGGGTTTAATCCGACTTGTACCGCAGGCTTTCTTTGTAGTACTGCCTCACCCTCAGTTTCACGCCAAGTTCCTCTGCAACAGCCTGTGTTTTTTCAATGTCGATATTCGGCAGATTAACCATCGTTGCAACGACGTTTTTGAAATTCTTTTTGGCATGCTTTATGAATTCCGTGACCGCATGATAGGATGCCTCTCCGTACGGATTCGGGCAAAGCTTTGCGTAGGCCCCTGCGTCCGGCGCATTCAGGCTAACAGAGACTGCATCAAGGTGCTGTGAAAGCTCTTTTGTTACGTCCCTTCCGTAGAGAAGGTTGGCAAGCCCGTCAGTATCAAGCCTGATCCTTTTTGCACCGTGATCCCTCAGCCACCTGCTCACAGCTATAACAATATCAAGCCTCTGTGTGGGTTCGCCGTATCCGACAAAAACCACTTCTTCATATACTGAAGGGTCGCCGATTGC
>JAJYJX010000010.1 GCA_021789095.1 bacterium | reverse complement strand
TGCTTCTCTCAGTTCCTCAATGTTTTTCACTTCAACCTCAACCTTGTGATATGGCATTGTGCGCTGAACTTTTTTTACGGCATTTTTAATGCTGCCCGCAGCCTTGATATGATTGTCCTTTATAAGAATCCCGTCAAACAGACCGAACCTGTGGTTTGTCCCGCCGCCGGCCTTCACGGCCAGCTTTTCCGGCACACGCAGGCACGGAGAGGTCTTTCTCGTGTCAAGCAATGTTACTCCGGTACGTTCAACTGCCTTAACATATGCATGTGTAAGTGTCGCAATACCCGATAACCGCATAAGAAAGTTAAGTGCGGTACGCTCGGCCTTTAACAGCGAAGACGCCCTGCCGGTAACTTCAGCTATTGTTTGATCCCTTCTGACATGATCTCCGTCACTTACCGTGCTGGTGAATTTTATGTCCGGATCCACTATTTTAAAGACCTGCTCAGCAATTCCGATACCTGCTATAATTGCATGTTCCTTTACTCTGATTACACCTGAAGCAAAAAGAGCAGTATCGACAATGTTTTCGGTTGTTATATCTCCGGAACCTATATCCTCATCAAGGGCGGTCCGGAGGATCCGTTCCATTCTATTCATCTTAACAGTTCTTTAATCCTTTTCATTGATACGTTCAGCTGTTCGTACCTTTCCATCAGCTGACCGCTTATCTGCCTTGCCTCATCCACCACATCCTGCGGCGCTTTCTTCAGGAAGTCGTCGTTGTTTAGTTTATACTTGTACTTTTCAAGCTCGGGCTGTAATTTATCGATCTCCTTATCAAGCCTCTGTATTTCAACAGACGGCTCTATAATGCCGGCAAGATGAATATACACGTTCAATCCTTCAAGGTGGTCCACTGCACTGCCCTTTATCTCGACAGGCGATTGTTTTACATTCAATGTCCTGCCGTGTGTCATTTTTGCCATATAGCCTGAATACTTCACGATCAATCCCAGTTTCTCATCCGGGCCCGTGAAGCTTAGATCGACATCGGCAGCTGCCGGCACATTGCATTCCGCCCTTATGTTCCTTATAAGCTTTATAGCCTCAATGACTAAATCGATCTCTCCTGCCGCACTGTCCTGTGATGTGTCCGGTTTTATGAGCTGTCCGGTATCCGGATACGTTGCCTGCATTATGGAATCGCCGGGTTTGAGGCCGTACCCGAGGACATGATAGATCTCTTCTGTTACAAACGGTATGAACGGATGAAGCAGCCTTATCAGTACTTCGTGGACAAACATCATGTTCAGCAGCGTTTTTTTATCGGAAGACGAGGCATAAGAGATCTTTACCATCTCAAGATACCAGTCGCAGTACTCATGCCATACAAACTGGTACAGGGCCGCCGCCGCATCGTTGAACCTGTAGCTTTCAAGGGCATCCCTTACGCTGGTTACGGTATCGTTTAACCTTTTGTTGATCCATGCATCAATAGGATTTACCGAGCTCTGAATAAACGGAGGTTCAAGAGCCGCCTCAGAAACCTTCATACTGACGAACCTGGTACTGTTCCACAACTTGTTTATAAAATTCCTGTAGCCTGTTATCCTCTGCTCCGAAAGTTTTATATCCCTGCCCTGTGCAGCCATCGAAGCAAGCGTAAACCTGAAGGCATCCGTACCGTACTTGTTCATTATATCAAGGGGATCGATAACATTGCCTTTTGTTTTGCTCATCTTTTTACCGTACTCGTCCCTTACCAGTGCATGGATATACACGTCCCTGAACGGGACATCGCCCATGAATTTAAGTCCCATCATCATCATACGTGCGACCCAGAAGAATATGATATCAAACGCTGTAACAAGGACACTGGTTGGATAATAATAACCGAGTTCAATTGTCGCATCGGGCCAGCCCAGGGTCGAAAACGGCCAGAGTGCGGAAGAGAACCATGTATCAAGCACATCCTCATCCTGGCGGATGTTTTTACTGCCGCATTTCACACATGCCCCTGGAGGCTCTGCTGCAACAGTAACACTGCCGCAGTCGTCACAGTACCATGCAGGTATCCTGTGTCCCCACCAGATCTGCCTCGATATGCACCAGTCCTTTATATTCTCCATCCATTCGAAGTACGATTTCTCCCACTGCTGCGGGATAATCCTTGTCCTGTGTTCTCTGACCGCATCAATGGCTTTTTCCGCAAGCGGCTTTGTCCTTACAAACCATTGTTTGGAAACCATGGGTTCTGTTACGGTGCTGCACCTGTAGCACCTTCCGGCCGACAGTTTATAATCCTCTGTTTTTACAAGGACTCCCAGCTTTTGCAGCTTCTCAATAATGGCGTCCCTTGCTTTGTACCTGTCTGTGCCGTTATACTTGCCTGCCTCCCCCGTCATCCTGCCGGAATGATCTATGACCTGGATCAGCTGGAGCATATGCCTTTTTGCCATCTCAAAATCATCAAAATCATGGGCAGGTGTTATCTTCACGGCACCGGTACCAAAATCGCTGTGCACCGCAGGATCCGATATAACCGGTATTTCTCTTTCTGCTATGGGAACAACCACCTTCCTCCCTATTGCGTCTTTGTATTTCGGATCGTCGGGATGGACAGCAACCGCAGTGTCTCCAAGCATGGTTTCCGGTCTGGTAGTTGCGACTGTCAGCCCGCCGCTCTGGTCCGCGAAAGGATAGAGTATATAGTACAATTTGCCGTCCTCGTCTTTGTGCTCTACTTCGAGATCGGAAAGTGCTGTAAGGCATCTGGGGCACCAGTTGATAATATACTCGTCCCTGTAGATAAGGCCTTCATTATAAAGCCTTACAAAAACCTCTTTAACGGCCATGGACAGGCCTTCATCCATGGTGAACCTCTGCCTGGACCAGTCGCACGCAACACCCAGTTTCATAAGCTGACGGACAATGGTATCGCCTGACTGCTTCTTCCACTCCCATATCTTTTCTATAAACTTATCCCTTCCTATCTTGAACCTGTCGAGCCCTTCCTGGGCCAGCTTCTTTTCCACAACATTCTGCGTTGCTATGCCGGCATGATCGGTGCCGGGAACCCATACCGTATTAAAGCCCTGCATCATTTTGTATCTGACGAGTATGTCCTGCAGCGTGCTGTTCAGGGCATGCCCCATGTGCAAAGCACCTGTAACATTGGGAGGAGGGATAACTATTGAGTAAGGCTTGCGCCGGTCCGGCTCTGAATGAAACAATCCTTTATCCAGCCATTGTTTGTACCATCTGTCTTCAATGTCTTTGTGCGTGTATGCCTTATCTATCTGACCCATAATAAAATATTACTGCATTCCCGAAAAACGGAGTACGAGATGCCTGTAAAGGTGGTGTGCTTGGAGGTGTTTTAAGGTTTTTTCTTTGCTTTTAGTCTCTGTATCTCTTCTTTGATCATCGTCTCTGTCAGGGCGGGTACCACTTCCCATATGATTTTTTCTGCAACCTCTCTTACCAACTCATCGATTTTATTCTCCACTGCCTGTTTCACTGCATCCGGCAGTATCTGTTTCAGCATGCTGTCTATCTTTCTTGATGTCTGCTCGAGAAGCTCTTCTTTTCTTAATCCGGCGGTAGGAGACACTTCTCTTTGAGTTACACCATGCTCTTCAAGCGGCCGTGAAATTTCCCTTTCTTCAAAAGTTTGCTCATACTGTTCCTGGACAGGGGCAGGTTCCCCGGGTTTTACCTCTTCTTCCATGGCTTCTTCCAGATCCCCGAATCCTACAGAAAGTTCTTCAGACGTTTCTGATAATTCAGAAGGTTTGGATTCCTCCATAAACTGTTCGGATGACAGTTTCTCCCCCGGAAATTCTTCGACCTCGATCCCTTCTTGTTTCTCTTTTACCCCGGTGGAGGCTTCTTCACCGAACGGTACGGTTTCCCAGCCGCTCTCATCGCCTATGGTATCTCCTGTTACCTCGAATGACTCTGCCTCTGACAGCTCCCTTATCTCTTCTACTCTTTCTTTCGGTTTTGGCTGTGCTGGTCGCGGTGGAGGCGGCGGTGCCGGGGCAGCGGCAGCAGGCCTTCTGGGAGGGGGTGGAGGCGGAACCCCGGGCCTGGATGTCGGCGGAGGAGTGGGTGCCGGCCTTGAGACCGGCGGCCTTGCCTCTGCAGGCTTCTTCACTGCAGGTTTTGACAATAACGTATTAACCTTATCTATAAGTGCCTGTGTTTCAAACGGCTTGGACAACCATGCATCCGCACCCGACTGTTTTGCTTTCTGTTCATCAAACGCTTCAAAAGCACCAGTAAGAAGGAGGACGGGAATGTTCTGTAAAGCAGGATTACCCTTAACGGCATCGCATACTTCGTATCCGTTTTTACCCGGCATAACTATGTCAGTAAGTATAATATCGGGTTTCACATCTCCTGCCTTCTTTATCGCGTCATTGCCGTTATCAACAATTGTAATTTCGTAATCGGGAGATGAAAAGGTTATCGATATAACTTTCTGAATAGTTATCGAATCATCTGCGAGTAAAATCTTTTTACTCATACGTCCTCCTTTATTATTATTCTATCTTCAGTAGCACACACTCTGAAACAGTGTCAAGACTGTTTAAGGTATTCTTTCGGGATAAATATTACTGCACCGGGGGTCTTTTTCAAACACTGCTTATCCTTGTTATTGACGCCGTTTAAACTGGATGTTATCTTTATAAAATATGATCCATCAACCGCTTGATTTTGAAAAACCTATTTATGAGCTGGAAAAAAAGATAGAAGAATTCAGGCAGCTTTCCGCATCAGAGGGCATAGATCTTTCTGATGAGATAGCAAGACTGGAGAAAAAGGTCAAAAAGCTTCGGGAAGAAACCTTTTCCAATCTCAGTGCATGGAAAATCGTTCAGCTTTCAAGGCATCCTGAAAGGCCATACACGTACGATTACATATACCTCATTTCCAATGAATTTGTCGAAATACACGGCGACAGGCGGTTCAAGGATGATACTGCCATTGTATCCGGCATAGGACTGCTCAATGATCAGCGGGTTGTTTTCATAGGTGAACAGAAGGGCAGAGGCTCAAAGGACAGGGTATTGAGGAATTTTGGAATGCCTCATCCTGAAGGGTACAGGAAGGCAATGCGCGCAATGGACATTGCACAGAAGTTCGGCATACCCATCGTTACCTTTATCGACACTCCCGGAGCATATCCCGGCATAGGTGCCGAGGAGCGCGGGCAGGCAGAAGCAATATCAGAATCAATTCTGAAACTGGCGGGTATCACAGTCCCTACGATAGGCTGTATAATAGGCGAAGGGAGCAGCGGAGGAGCCCTGGCAATAGGTCTTGTAGATAAAATGTTTATACTGGAATATGCGGTATATTCCGTTATATCTCCGGAAGGATGCGCTGCCATATTGTGGAAGGATCAATCAAAAGCCCCTCAGGCAGCTGATGCTTTAAAGATGACCGCGGATGATTTGAAGCGGATGGGCATCGCTGATGAAATCTTAAAAGAACCTGCGGGAGGTGCACATAATGATCCCAAGTCAATGGCGCAGACCATAAAAGAGGCCCTGATCAGTGCACTCGCAGAACTTAAATCCATACCCGCGGATGAACTTGTTAAAAACCGCTACAGCAGGTATAGATCCATGGGGCAGTTCAGGGAAATCGGGAAATAGATATTTATGGGCGCTATATTTGGCATTGACATCGGAAGATACTCGGTAAAAATGGTTGGCTTAAAAACAACCATAAGGGGCATTGAGCACATTGTATCGAAGGAGTTTGTGTTTCCTGAGAACACCGGGCTTCTCTCTGACACGAATATCGAAGGCCTCAAGGAATTCTTTTCAATTGAAGGGATTTCATCATCAGATGTGATTGCAGGCATTCCGTCTGATATCGTATCCGTGCACACAATCTCGGTACCGTTTACAGAGGACAAGCTTATATCCCAGGCAATAGGTCCTGAGCTTGAAGAGGTAAGTCCGTACAGCCTTGAAGAGGCGGTAATGGATTACAATACGATCGGTAAAGAGGGCACAAAGGCGTCTGCAATTACATTTGCCCTGAGTACCGATGCAATAAAACAATGGCTGGATGCACTGCTGCGGGTTGGTCTGGACCCTAACATAATCGATATTTCACACTGTGCATATTCTAATCTCTCTACCTATATAAAACTGGTTGAACCATTCGTGATTATAGATATCGGTCATGCGCACACCTCTGTTTCTTTCATCAACGGCAATGGTCTGTTCATAGCAAGGGACATCAAAATGAGTGCTCCCATGATGGAGTTAACTACAGATAAAGACACTATGAATGAAAAGGTAAAATCTGCCTTTATAAACGAACTGAAGCTTTCCCTAAGTATGGTGGAAAAAAGATTTAATACAAACATAAGTTCTGCTGTATTTGCCGGCAGGTTTTCCGATAAAGCCCCCTTATTTGAAAAACAGCTTGAGCTCCAGACATTTTCCCTGCCCCTCAACGACATTGTCAGAGCTGCGACAGATGAAAACATACCCGTAGGACAGGAGTATACCCTTGCATTCGCTCTTACATTAAGAAATATCATGAGAAAACCGCGCAATCTTATAAACTTAAGGAAGGGATCTTTTCAATTCCAGCGCGCCATAGAGCAGATAAAGGGCAGGTTGATTGCCACACTCGGCATCGCATGTCTGCTTCTATTCATGTTTATCATCAATATGGCTTACGGCTATATAAGCCTTAACCACAAGAAGCATACACTGGATAACAAAATGCTGCAGGTGTTTAAGAATGCCTTCTCGGATGAGCCTTCAATGGGGGATCCTCTCGGAACCATGCGCTACCTCGTGTCGAAAGAAAAGAAAAAAGCTGAAAATTTATCCGGTTCAGTACCTGTCATAGAGATATTAAGGGAAATCAGCACAGGTATACCGAAAGAGGTAAAGGTTGACGTGACGGAGTTGTCCATTGATCCTGAACAGATAACGCTGAGAGGAAGAACACCCACCCTTGATGGGGTCGATAAAATAGTGGCAGGCATTAAGAATTCCAGCAGCATAAAGGACGTAAAGGTTATTGATACCAGCAAGTCGGCAGACCAGAAGAGTTTTGAATTTCAGCTCAGTATAACATTGAAATGATAAACAATTTTTTTAAAAAATTCGATATTCTTTCAGAAATAAAAAGCGGGTTCAGCCGGCTCAACAGGAGGGAGAAATGGCTTTTAACCGGCGCTTTGCTGCTGACTGCATTTGTTATACTGGATCTCGCCCTGATCACACCGGTATACCGCAGCAGCGTAAGGCTGAAAAAGGAAGTGCAGGATGAGAGGACAGGCCTGGCCGAAATGCAGAAATTATACAGTGAACACAAGAAATATGAATTGCTGCTGCGCGGTAACGAAAGTGTACCAAAGGATTTTTCCATAATGACATACCTCGAAGGCATTGCAAACGCAGCAGGTGTATCATACGATTCCATACAGCCAAGAACATCATCAGATACCAGCACATCTTATGTCGATGTAAGACTCAAGGGCATAAGCCTTTATCAGCTCAACAATCTTCTGTTCAAGATAGAACTGGGCGGCAAGTACCAGTTAAAGATAAAAAGGCTGAATGCAAGAGTATCGTATAATAATCCGTCCCTGCTGGATATAGGCCTGCAGGTCATAATACCCGGATCCCCCCAATGAATAAATTCTGGCAAAAGGTAAAGTTTTTTTCCTTTTCTTTGAGAGATTTCCTTGCAGAGAACAAATGGGCACTTGCAAAGGCTTTTGCATACCTGACAGTTGTTATCGTTTTTTACTTTATCTTTTTATGGTTTCTGTTCCCCTATAATGAAATTTCAACCATATTGAGCAATGAAATAAAAAGTAAAACAACAATGGACATGAGCGTAAAAAAATCAGAAGGAGCCTTCCCTATAGGTCTTAAACTGACCGACGTACTCATCACAAAAAAGACAGGAGATAATGAAAGCCCTGTACTTGAGGCACACACCTTTGAGCTTACCCCGGCAGTGTTATCCCTTTTTAAAGGGTGGCTTGCATTTAAGATCCATGCAGCACTTTACAACGGCCAGGCCTCTCTTGAAATGGGGAGCAAAAAAACAGATTTTTACTTCGACGGTGTGATCAAGAACATATACATAGACCGGTACTCTCTGCTAAAAAGCAACTATGGGTTGAATATGGATGGCATACTCAATGTAAAATGGAATATAAAGGGATCGTTAGACAACGCTGCAAGAGACAGCGGCAACTGTATTATAAACATTAAGAATGCAAGCATGGGGCATTCCACGTTATCCGGCATCCTTACACTCCCCAAGATAAACTTCGGAGACATTTCCCTTCCGGTCTTTGTAAAGGACGGCAGGGTAGATATACAGAATGCCACCCAGGCAAGCAAAGATATAAACTCACAGCTTGAAGGAAGTATCATACTTGCAAATCCGGCAGGCAACAGTGTTTTAAATCTTAAATTAAAGTTCAATCCTACACCGGAGATGGAACAGCAGATGCGTAAGACCATACCCTTTTTCATGCTCACAAGGGATGCATCAGGCTACTTCAATCTATCCGTTACAGGAAATCTTAATGCTCCGAGGTTTAACCAATGAAAAAGATCCTGCTAATCAATATGAAATGTATGAAATTTCTGAACAGAATAACGTTTTTCGTGATGATGGTTTTGGCGGTAGCGATCGTGGCTGCGGGTTGCGGTTCGGGCGGTAATGGCAGCACAGCATCAGATCGGGAGAGCATAAATAAGACCATTCAGTCATTGACAATGTCTCTTCAGATCACGTGCGGAGTTATGGATTCGGTTAGCTATGCTCCGGTTCAGTATGCTTATGCCGGAGATCAAGGTACGTTTCTGACCGATCTTAATGCGATGAATAATGCCGCTGATTTCTTTAGTACCATTGCAAAATACGGCGTTCTCAGTGGTTCCGGAGAATATGTCTATAGCGAGGATGGCGTGGATAAAGTAGAGGATTACTGGGATGGCAGCCATATGCCCGATCTTGGTTATCCAACGGCAGTTGGTAATTTTGGAAGCGGAACTATTTCGCTCACGATTCTATTAATGACGAATACCATAAATCAGACTTTTACCGTAAGCGGTTCCTGTTCTGGGATTCCGATTTATCCTCGTTATCAACTGTTTAGCGTATTTGACGCAAACGGGAATAAGATAAGTGCCGATCTTGATGACGCAGGCAACGTAATTACTCCGGTCTCCAGCAAGTTAACCATAACATTGCCTTCGGGGGTCAATCAATGCGTTTCCGGGCAAACAATCACCTTTGTAGATAGTTTTTTTACGACTACATCCAAGAGCATAACGAGTGGTGATATAATCAACTCAATATCGCCGGGTCAGCTGGTCTATTTTTCTTATTCAGATCAACCCGTAAGCTTGAATTTTGGGACGGTCAATACCTACGATATAATGTCTTGCAATGGTTATGGTTATTGCCAGTGGCCCGAAATTGTTAGTCCGGGACAAAGCTTCCAAATGCCGCTTATGATTTGCAACGACGGTAGTCTTGCGAGCGGTACTTATCAGGAAAAAATTACGATTTACGATCCCGATGTGGACTTCGACGGACTTAATATGAGAGCAATGACCGATACTCGCTTGCCGATTTTTGCCGAGACAGTAGTGCCGTTTACACTAATCGTTCCTTAGGCTTAGCCCGTTTATCGCTTTTGTGTGGTAAGCTGGTTTTCCCTTTTTGACATTTTCTTAAAATATATTATCATATACGTAATAATGTTTTTCGGGATGATGATTTTAGCGATAGCGGTTATGGCCGCAGGTCGCTGCGGAAATGGCGGAGGTAATGGTGGCCCCGTGAACAAGGAAGTCCTACAGCAGAGCCTGGCAAGAGCCTTACAGGGCAGTCAGATTTCTTGTGCGTTCAACGTTGATTATGATAGCAATAGTGCAGCATACGCTTATACGGGGTCAACGATATCGGTTGCCGATAAAAAAGCCTCAAACGTAAGCCCTATTCTTAATAATGTTAGCGAGCAATATCCGAGCGTAAGTATACGCCCGTTATATTCTTATGTTGATTTAAGCGGGAACGAGTATTCTACTTTAGGTGCTCTGAATATTACCCAGCTGGGTCAAGCCGAGGGCGGTACTTTATCTCTTAGGTTGATTGTTCTTTCTTTTGACAGCAGCGGAGCGTCTTCTACTATGTTTACCGAAACAGTTATCTCCGGAACAACTGCTATACTTTTCTTTTGCAGATCTATTGACTGTCGGGGGCTATCAGGAAGATGTGACTTGGGGGTACAACAATTTAACTAAGGATCGATAATTGTTGTTGATTATTTTTTAAAATGTATAATATTACAATTGTAAAATTTTATCTTGGGGAATAATTATAGAATTTGTTCCAACATATTGTTATATTATAATCATTAAATGTTTTCTTTTAGGTTATATTTGTTTAAGATTTTTTTGTCAGGGTGTATTACAAAAGAAATCTAATTATGCTAAGGATTATCAAATGAAAAGAATCAATAAAATTATTACCCCTCCCCTTATAATAAGGGGGGGCAGGAAGGGGTTATGAGTGCGCCGAGACAAATTGTAACGCCTACCCAATCTTCGTTGTGTGCCCGCCCTCTTAAGCTGAGAGGGAAATTAAGAAAATGCGGTTTTATCACGCTTATAATGGTTATGCTGATAGCACCCCGTGTCTATGCCGATACAAAAATAGACCCGTTCCTGAGCGGGCTGTACAATGCCGTCAACACGCTTTCTCCCTATCATGCCTCACCCGTCCTTTCGCCAACGCTCCTGAACGGCTCGATAAGTAAATCACAGTCCGGAGAAACCATGGTGGACGTCATACTGAAAACAACATCCCCGGACAGGATGAAACAATTCATAGCAAGCAACAACGGCTCCACAGGTACATCCATAAACGGTATTATGACTGCAACGGTACCGCTGTCGCTTGTTCCTGCATTGGTTGAAAAGCAGAGCCTGACAAATATTGTACTGTCGCGGAAGCTGCATTTCTTGCTTGATAAAAGCGTACCCGCTGTTCAAGGTGATATTGTCCATAATGGGGGTAATGGCCTGCCAAGACCGTATACAGGCAAAAATGTCATCATAGGCATTGTCGACAGCGGACTTGACCTGAAACATCCTGACCTGCATTATGCGGACGGCAGCACGAAGGTAATAGCCCTTTGGGATCAAACCTGCAGTTTACCCACTTGCAAACCTGCACCGCCCCAGAACTATAATTATGGGAATGAATGTACAGGCTATCAGATAAATAAAGGCACGTGCAGCGAAATTGATACGGTCGGCCATGGCACGCACGTTACCGGCATAGCAGGCAGCAGCAATGCCGTATATACGGGCATGGCACCAGATGCAATGCTGGTTATCGTAAAAACAGACATGACGGAAGCGCATGTCCTTGACGGCATTAATTATATCTTTTCTCTTGCATCACAGTACGGTATACCGGCTGTTGTAAACATAAGCCTTGGCGCACAGCTCGGGCCGCATGATGACTCTTCAAGCATGGAGCAGGCACTGGATGGCTTTGTAACACAAGCCACTGGTAGGGCGGTGGTTGTTGCAGCCGGTAATGACGGGGGCAATCCCGTACATCTTGGATTTACTGCGACTACAGCCGGTCCATACGCTTCATATTTCTCCGTTGGATCAAATCCTGAAAACCCGGATACAAGTGAGGTAGACATTGATCTATGGTATAACACAGCATCGCCTGACCTTTCATTTGCCCTTGGTGTAATAGATCTGAGCGGCAACACACTTACACAGACCGGTTTTGTAAACCCGGGTAATAGTGCGGCTGAAACTTTGCAATCACAGAGCACTATATATGGGTATGCACAGATAGATGCCAGTAATGTGGCATCCGGAGGAACATCAAAAAATGAAGTTGTATTTACCATCACAAACGGCGGCAATTCCGCAATAGACCTTACCAATTCAAAGAATAGCTACAGATACGTAGTGCTGACACAAAATAACGGCTCAAGCGGCCAGTCATTGAACGCATGGATCTTTTCGGATAACAGCCTGTTTGATACAATGACGACCATCTCCATTCCTGGATACACCATGATTGCCGGTGACACATCCGATACTGTATCTTTCCCTGCAACGGCAAGATATGCAATTGCAGTGGGATCGTTTGTTACAAAGGACGAGTGGATTGCAAAAGATGGACTGACGTATGGGTTTACCGATACTCAGCCAATAGGTAATGTATCGTTTTTTTCCAGCCGGGGACCAACCCCTGATCCAGCTTCGACCGGCCGGAAACCGAACATAACAGCGCCGGGTGAGGATATTGTATCTGCTCTGTCGCAGAAAGCATTGTTTGCTCAGCAACTTATTACACAGGACGGTACACATATTGTCCTGCGCGGTACAAGTATGGCGACTCCGCATGTTGTCGGGGCTATTGCACTGCTTTATGACAGGAACAGCGGGCTTGATATAACAGACACAATCAACCTGCTTGAAACATCCGCAACCAGTGACACATGGACAACAAATACATTACCGAATAATGATTGGGGTTATGGAAAATTAAATGCTTTAAATCTTGTTACTTCTACAACACCAATAAGCACAAGTACAATGGGACCCGTTATATCCAATGTGGCTGGAACAGTAACCGGTATATCCTCTGTACAGATAAAATGGAACACGAATAAACTGAGTTCAAGCTATGTACTATACTGGGCAGCCGGTTTTACAGGCCAGACATTCTCTGCAGGCACAACAACCATGACGGAGTCACACATTGTCGATCTAACCAATCTATCAAAATTGAATTCAGGGAAAATCTACTTATACCGGGTTGTTTCCGCTGACCCTTACGGGAATACATCCATATACCCATCTACCGGCGGGACCAGTTTTCTTGAAAGCTCGTCAAACGGCTGCATGTGCTCACAATCCAATGGCAGATTCAATCCGGGAGACCTGTTCCCTTCTATACTGTTGTTATTGGGATGGTTTATCATTGTGAAACTCGCAAAATCAAAAGTTGGTAGTATCTATTGACTAACTATTTATTAAGTATATACTTGTATTTTGACCCCATAAAAGAAGGGAGGGAAGGATATTCATGACAAGCGTAATAGTGAGAGACGGAGAAAACTTTGAACAGGCTTTAAGAAGGTTCAAGAAACTCGTTGAGAGAGCCGGCATCCAGACCGAGCTCAGAAAACGGGAATACTACGAGAAACCCAGTGTAGAAAGAAAAAGAAAAGAGATTGCTGCTAAAAAAAGAGTATACAAGAAATTGAAGAAGTTATCCTATCTGTAAATCCAGTGATAGCACTTTATTCTCTAACGGTTTGCGGTTACAGTGGGTTTAAACTATATCCGGCTTCGAGTTGCAATCATCCGTGACGGGAATCGGTGGTTTTCTTTAACGGGATAAATAGGTGCAATGGGATAAGATAATGGGGTACACCCGGGAAACCCAAATTAAAGATATAAAAGAGCGAATAAACATAGTTGACATAATATCAGGCTATGTAAATCTTAAAAAAAGCGGAGACAACTTCATAGGTTTATGTCCTTTTCACAATGAAAAAACACCTTCTTTTACGGTCAACGAAAAAAAAGGTGTTTTTCATTGTTTCGGCTGCGGGGCAGGAGGAGATGTTATAAGTTTTCTCATGCGTGTCAGGAATGAGGGCTTTAACGATACGGTAAAATACCTGGCGAATGTAGCGGGTATTACTCTTGCAACAAAGGAATCAGATAAAAAGAAAGATGATTATTATTCGATCAATGAGCTGATCGCAAATTATTATCATCACCTGCTTTTTGCTGATTCCGCCGGTAAAAAGGCATTCAAGTACCTGACCGTGGAAAGAGGACTCAGCACCCAGACAATAAATGACTATACCATAGGTTATGCTCCAAACAGGTGGGATGCTGCCCTATCGTTTTTAAAATCACACGATGTACCGGTAACTACGGCTTTTACCCTCGGCATTATTATTAAAAAGCAAAATGGAAACGATTATTATGACAGGTTCAGGGGCAGGATTATGTTTCCTATCAAAGATTACATGGGCCGCATAATTGCTTTCGGCGGCAGGATGTTTGACGGCGAAGAACCAAAGTATCTTAATTCGCCGGATTCCGATGTCTACAAAAAGGGTATGTCTCTGTATGGCATTAATACTGCAAAATCACAGGTAACAAAAGCGGGTTATTTTATATTTGTAGAAGGCTACATGGACGTATTGCTCATGCACCAGTATGGTTTTAAAAATACGGTCGCAACAACCGGAACCGCCGTAAGTATTTACCACATAAACACAGTTTCAAGATATGCACGCGATGCTGTTTTTCTTTTTGACGGAGACGCGGCAGGTGAAAAAGCAGCAATGAGAACACTTGAAGTAATAATAGATTCAGACATAGAAGGCAGGTATGCTATGCTGCCTACCGGTTATGATCCGGATACCTTCCTGGTGAAGTATGGCAGGGATGCAATGAACGGGATTATAAATAATGCCCAGCCGCTGTTTGAATCATTCGTTAAAAGGCTCTTAAAAGATTCGGACGCCAGTATCGCAAACAAGCTCAGGGCTATAAACAACATCCTGCTGCTCATTCAGAAGATGCGCAGTTCCCCTATAAAGCAGGAATTGTACATAAAAAGACTCTCAGAGTTGACAGGCATCTCCGAGTCATCTATAAGAAGTTCTTTCGGGAAAATGGAAACTAGTGTATACGAAAAAACTTCTGCGACGCCTCAGTCTGCCAGAAGCGATACCAGCAGGGCAGAAGTCATATTATTATCAATAGTTATTGACCATCCGGAAAAAGTGCATATTCTATTTAAGGATGGAATAATTAACACACTGGCAAATCCGGAAATTAACGCATCTATTCGCTATATAAAAACTTTATACGACAGCGGGGTAAAGAATATAAAGAGTACTGTATTCAGTCAGGAAATTGAAGAAAGAACCAAAGCCGTTATTTCTGAAGCCATGCTGAACGATCTAAGCGGAGAAGACATTGATGCATTGTACGAGCAGGCTGTAAACAAGATAAAAAAGACATACTATGTAAACGAGCAGAAAAAATTATCGAGAGAGATAGTTCAAACAAAGGCTGCCGGGAATAAAGATACCGCTGATGAACTATTAAAGAAAAAAAAGGAGATTGCAGTTTTTCATAAACAATAGCATATGACACGCAACAAAATCAAAAAGAGCCGTCAGATTGTACGTAAGTCAAAAGGCGAAAAGAAAGAGAGTAAAATCGCTAACAACAAATTAAACGACAGCGTGGAAAAGCTTATCAACCTCGGCAAGGGAAAAGGCTTTCTGACATTCGAGGAAGTCAACAACCTTCTTCCTGCAGACATCGTATCACCGGACCAGATAGATGAAGTAATGAATATGTTCGGAGAACTCGATATCGAGGTCGTCGATTCAAGCAAGAGTATAAAAGTGCAGAATTTTCAGGTCCAGGAAGAAGAGGAAGAAGAAACCAAATCATACGAGCGTCTCAACGACCCGATAAAACTGTATCTAAGGGAAATGGGGAGCATGCCGCTTTTGACACGGGAGTGGGAAGTGGGAATAGCCAAGGCAATAGAAGAAGGAAGGAACAAGGTTTTTAATGCCTTGCTGTCCTCACCTGTTACAATAAAAGAAATAAAGGACACAGGTGACAGGCTCACGAACAACGCCATAAAGATAAAAGATATCATCCGGGAAATGGAAGAGGATTACACACCCGAGGAAGAAGAAGAAACCATCCAGAAGACTCTCGCCATCATAAAGAAAATGATAAACCTGGAAGAAGAGAGAAGCATGTACAGGGCAGTATTGCGAAAAAATAAAGATGCAAAAAAAGCAAAGGAGCTGATGCTTAAACTCAATGAAAAGGTTGCATCTCTTCTTGTAGGACTTTCTCCAAACGAAAAGTTTATAATGCAGATAACAGCAAAGCTCCGGGGGCTGGTTGACCGGCTTGATTCCGCAGAGGGCGAACTCAGAAGCTGTGCGTCCGCGAGCAATATACCGCTTGGAACTTTTAAAGAGCACCTGCCTATACTGAACAGATCCGCCGGGGAAGTAAAGAAAATAGCCAAAAAATACAAGATAGATTACGACAAGTTCAAGATGCTTGTACGAAGGATGAAGAACGTCTTAAATCAGATCAAGACACTGGAAACGGAGGCAGAGTCAGACAGTGCAACCCTGAGAAAGACACTGAACGAAGTGCTGCTCGGCGAAGAAGAAACAAAAAGAGCGAAGGAAAAACTGATACTTGCGAATTTGAGGCTTGTTGTCAGCATAGCAAAAAAATATACCAACAGGGGACTGAACCTCGCAGATCTCATCCAGGAAGGTAACATTGGTTTAATGAAGGCTGTTGATAAATTCGAGTATCAGCGGGGTTACAAGTTCAGCACGTATGCAACATGGTGGGTCCGCCAGGCCATAACAAGGGCCATAGCCGATCAGGCCAGAACAATCAGGATACCGGTTCACATGATTGAAACCATAAACAAGCTCATAAGGACGTCCAGATACCTCGTGCAGGAGATCGGAAGGGAACCATTACCTGAAGAGATCGCGGAAAAGATGGAGCTTCCTGTTGACAAAGTCAGAAAGGTGTTGAAAATAGCAAAAGAGCCTATTTCTCTTGAAACCCCTATCGGAGAAGAGGAAGACAGCCACCTTATAGACTTTATAGAGGATAAATCTTTTGCTGGCCCGCACGATGTTGTTGCCAACGAAAATTTACAGTTTTTTACAAGAGACGCGCTGGGTACCCTTACGCCGAGGGAAGAGAAGGTGCTGAGACTAAGATTCGGTATAGGCGAGAAATCCGATCATACCCTTGAAGAGGTTGGAAAAGACTTCGAAGTTACGAGAGAAAGAATAAGACAGATAGAGGCTAAAGCTTTAAGAAAGCTGAGGCATCCGAGCCGCAGCAAGCATTTGAAAACATTTATTAGTGAATGAGGGCCCATAGCTCAGCTGGTAGAGCTACCGGCTCATAACCGGTTGGTCCCTGGTTCGAGTCCAGGTGGGCCCATTGAGATAAAAAAGAAAGGAGGCACTGTAAGTTGGATATAGAGCAGCTTAAGCAACTTCAGGAAATTGACGTTCAAATAGCAAATATTTTACAGGAAAAGAATGCACTGGAAGAAACTTTAAAAGGGGATGAAGACGCCTACCACAGCGCCGAGGAGGCAATAGCGGAGTTCGACAAGAATTACGGGCAGATTGATGCGGAAAGGAAAGCGAAGGAAGCAGAGATCCAGCAAACCAACGAAATGATAAAAAGATGGGACAGCAGGCTGAAGGAAGCAAAATCGGGAAGGGAATATCAGGCATTCATGAGGGAGATAAACGGCGCAAAGAAGGACATAGGTGAGATTGAGAACGCCGTAATGAGGATGATGGAAGAACTCGAGAAAATAAGCAAGAACAAGGAAGAAGAGAAACAGAAGCTTGAGGAGATCGGCAAAAGACTGCAGCTGGTATCGGAACAGAGCAGGAACAGAATTACTTATCTGGCAAAACAAAGAGACGAACTTGATCTGCAGAGGAACACTATAGCAAAGAATATACCAAGTGCACTTCTGAGTATGTATGAACAAATCAAAAAACAAAGACATGTAGCCATCGTAGAAGTCAAGAAAAGCGTTTGTCAGGGGTGTCACGTCAATATTCCTCCCCAGTTATTCAATGAAGTTATGATGAACAAAAGAATTATACATTGTCCCCATTGCCAGAGAATACTGTACTACGTTGGGGATGATGAAGCTCAGGAACGCAAACAGAAAAGAAACAAAAAAGCTGTTTAGACTTTGAATTTCAGCGATTACATTAAACATCATTCAAAAAGAATAAATGAAACCCTGGACAGCATACTCCCTGCAGAGAATGTAATACCTTCAACAATACACAGGGCAATGAGATACAGTATATTCAACGGCGGCAAGAGATTAAGGCCGCTTATTGCAATAGCATCTTCGGAATATATGGCTATAGCCATTGATAAAGCCGTTTATTCCATAGGGGCCATGATAGAGATGGTGCATGCATATTCCCTTGTCCATGACGATCTTCCTTCGATGGACAACGATGATTTCAGAAGGGGCAAACCAACTGTCCACAGGATGTTCAACGAAGCGATCGCGGTCCTTGCAGGGGATGCACTGCTGACAGAAGCTTTCGAGGTGCTGGGGACTCTCGGCTCGTATCAGAAGAACGGCGACATGGCTTCATTGCTTGTAGAGTTTGCATCGGCAATAGGTTCCAGGGGGCTGGTCGGCGGGCAGGTCGTTGATCTCGAAAAACGGGGAGCACGCATGAACGGGGAAGATATAAGATTTATACACAGAAGCAAGACCGCTGCACTGATACTATTTTCCGCTGTTGCCCCTGCTCTGTTCTTCAAAAAGCGTACTTATATACAGCATATGCGCACGTACGGCGAGGCGCTCGGCATGGCGTTTCAGATCGGGGATGATATTGCAGATCATGATGAAAACACAGAAGAACCATCGATTGTAAATGTGCTTGGCCTTGATGAATCAAAAAAATTATTTTATGAATATATTGAAAAGGCAAAAGAAGCCATAAAGTATAAAAAAGAAGGCATCTACTTAACCGGCATATGCGACTGGGTTAAGCAGGAATTCAAATTATGATTATTGAAAGAATAAACTATCCTTCTGATATAAAAAAGCTGACCATAGAAGAACTCTGCCAGCTTGCAGGAGAGATAAGGGATGAGATAACCGATATAGTGTCCATAAACGGAGGACACCTCGCATCGAGTCTTGGAACAGTCGAACTCACGATAGCACTGCATTATGTTTTTGATGCACCGGACGATAAGATTATATGGGATGTCGGACACCAGGCTTATGCACACAAAATCCTTACAGGGAGAAAAGACAAGTTTAAGACCCTGAGGCAGTTTAACGGCCTCAGCGGTTTTCTGAAGCGTGAAGAAAGCGAATACGATGTGTTCGGTGCAGGACATTCTAGCACTTCTATCTCTGCTGCTTTGGGCATCAGGGAAGCCCTGAAAATACAGGGCAACAATAACGCCAAGGTTGTGGCTGTAATAGGTGACGGTTCTCTTACAGCAGGCCTTGCTTTCGAGGGCCTGGACCAGGCAGGTCACCTGCGAAGGAACCTGATAGTCGTTTTAAATGATAACGGCATGAGCATATACCCTAACGTAGGTGCACTATCCAACTTCTTCAGCAGAAAAATGACGAGCTCAAAATTCGCAAGAATAAGGAAAAATATAAAGGATTTTATACTATCACTGCCAAAAAGGTTCAGCGATCCGCTCTACAAGGTCGCACAGAGGACAGAGGCATCGTTCAAGAGCTTTGTAACACCGGGCATACTGTTTGAAGGTCTCGGTTTCCAGTACATAGGCCCCATCAAGGGGCACAATCTTAAGGAACTCATAGAGACCTTCAATAATGTTAAAAATTGGGACGGTGCTGTACTTGTCCATGTAAAGACCCAGAAAGGCAAAGGTTATGAATACGCTGAAAAGGACCCGGTGTTCTGGCACGGGGTGGGACCGTTTGACAAAAAAACAGGCAGGGTCTTATCCAAAAATAATTCCGCTCCGTCATACACGAAGGTCTTCAGTGATTCAATCATAAAGCTTGCTGAACAGGACCCCGGGATCGTTGCTATAACAGCGGCAATGCCCGACGGTACCGGTCTTGAAGAGTTTGCAAGAAAATTTCCTGACAGGTTCTACGATGTAGGTATAGCAGAACAGCACGGGATTACCTTCGCTGCAGGTCTTGCGGCAGAAGGGTTAAAGCCTGTGGCAGCTATCTATTCCACCTTCTTACAGAGGGCATTTGATCAGGTTATTCACGACGTGTGCATCCAGAATCTGGGCGTAACGATAATGATGGACAGGGCCGGTATCGTAGGCCAGGACGGACCCACGCACCACGGCACATTCGATCTCTCCTACCTGAGGATGATACCCAACATGACTGTAATGTCCCCAAAGGATGAGGAAGAATTAAGACACATGTTGTTCACCGCGATCAACCTCGGCAGGCCATGCGCGGTCAGATACCCAAGGGGCAGCGCAGTGGGTGTCAGACTTTCTGGTAGTTTCAAGCTTATACCCATAGGCAGTGCGGAGATGCTCGAGAACGGTAGCGATGTTGCGATCCTGGCAATCGGAGATATGGTAGTACCGTCACTCATTGCAAGGAACATATTACTTTCATACGGTATAAGCGCCGCTGTAGTGAACGCAAGATTCGTAAAGCCCGTTGATGAGCAGTTATTGATGGACATAGCATCAAGGTTTGAGGTCATTGTAACGGTTGAAAACAATGTCTCTGCCGGCGGATTCGGCAGTGCTGTAATGGAGTTTATAAACAATAGACGGATGAATCATAACAGATTTATCACCATCGGCATACCGGATGTATTTGTCCAGCACGGGGATCAGAATAAGCTGAAGGAACTCTATGATCTGTATCCGGAAGGCATAGCAAAGAAGATACACACCCTGATGCACAAGGTATCGTTATAAAAAAGGAGGTATCATGTCAGGCCATTCAAAATGGGCAACGATAAAACATAAAAAGGGCAAGGAGGATGCAAAGAGGGGTAAACTCTTTACAAAGTTTATACGGGAAATCATAACAGCGGCAAGAACCGGAGGCGGGAATGTAGACACAAATTCCAGGCTCAGGGCAGCGGTCAATGCAGCCAAACAGGAAAACATGCCCAAGACCAACATAGAGAATGCCATAAAAAAGGGCACCGGAGAAATGGAGGGCGAGATCTATGAAGAGCTCATGTATGAAGGCTACGGACCCGGAGGCGTAGCTGTTCTTGTCAATGTAATGACAGACAACAAAAACCGGTCAGCAGCGGAGATACGGCACATTTTTTCAAGGTATGGCGGGAATCTCGGCGAAGCAGGGTGCGTTGGATGGATGTTTAAACAAAAGGGGCAGTTCCTCGTGCCTGACGACACGATTACAGAGGACAAGCTCCTGGAAATATCCATGAATTTTGATGTGGAGGATGTAGGCCATGATGAAGACGGCAAGGTTTTCGAGGTGCTGGTCCCGCCGTCATCGTTCGAAGCCGTGAAGGCAGCTTACGACAAAGCGGGTGTAAAGTACACCTATGCCGAAATTACACTTGTTCCTCAGACCTATGTGCCGCTCAAGGGCAGGGAAGCCGAACAGATGATTAAGCTTATGGAAGCCCTGGATGATCACGATGACGTGCAGAAGGTTTATGCCAATTTCGACATACCCGAAAAGGATATGGAGGCTATGAGCCAATGAGGATACTGGGTATAGACCCAGGATCTCAATTCATGGGATGGGCTGTTATTGAATCAGGAAGCAACAGCTACAGACATGTATCGTCCGGTGTAATCAATTCAAAAGATATATCCGCTGTTCCTGAACGGCTGCTGTTTATATACAAAGAGATAAATGCAATCATAGGCACATACAGGCCTGACGCAGCAGCGATAGAAACCGTATTCTTTTCAAAAAACCAAAGGAGTTCTTTCGTACTTATCCAGACAGCGACAGCAGCCATGATTGCCGTATTGAACAATGGTCTTTCCGTAAACGAATATCAGCCAATGATTATAAAAAAGGCTCTTACAGGTTACGGGAAGGCAGGTAAAGAACAGGTACAGATCATGGTGAGAAGACTTTTGAATATCGACGTTCATATGCTCATGGACAGGTCGGATGCCATGGCTGTTGCAATATGTCATATAAATTCCGTACAGTTTAAGGACAGACTGGCTGAACATGCTGTATCGCATTAAAGGCATACTGCTTGAAAAAAAACAGGACAGCGTGATCGTTGATGTAAACGGCATCGGGTTCGAGGTGTTTGTATCCAATGCAACTCTGATGTCCCTGCCCGATGAGGGCAGCAGCGTAACACTCTATCTCCACACCCAGGCAAGGGAAGACGATATATACCTTTACGGCTTTTCATCATTGACTGAAAAGGCGCTGTTCAAGCTCCTAATCTCCGTATCAGGTATAGGACCTAAGGTGGCGAGAAATATCCTGTCGAACATACAACTGGAAGACCTGATAAGTGCTGTAGTCACAAAAGATCTTGCAAGGCTGTCGTCCGTGCCCGGCCTTGGCAGAAAAACCGCTGAAAAGATCATTGTTGAGCTGAAGGAAAAGATGGACAACCTGCAGCCTTTCGGCAATGCTGTGACAGGAAAACATACGGTACTGTCCGATGCGGTATCAGCGCTGATCAACCTGGGGTATAAACAGCAGCAGTCAAGGGACATCGTGGAAGCGGTCATGAAAGACAATCCGTCTCTCGATATCGGGGAGGTTATAAAATTATCATTAAAGCGGTTGAGTAAATGAACAAACAAACAGATACAGGGCAGTTTGACCCGAGAAAATTAAAAGAAGATGAACTGTATGAACAGAAGATCAGACCGCACAAGTTTTCCGAATACATCGGACAGGAGAAGGTGGTTTCCAATCTCGGGGTATTTATACAGGCAGCAAAAGAGCGCGACGATGCACTTGATCATATCCTGTTTTACGGCCCTCCGGGACTCGGGAAAACAACGCTTGCCTATATCGTATCAACAGAACTCGGTGTCGGATTGAAAACGACATCAGGTCCCATTCTGGAGAAAACAGGCGACATTGCAGCCATACTTACGAACCTCAATGAAAAGGACGTTTTGTTCATTGATGAGATCCACAGAATAAACTCATCTGTCGGAGAGGTGCTTTATCCTGCAATGGAGGATTTCAAGCTCGACATTATAATCGGCCAGGGGCCTTCGGCAAAGGCAATAAGACTTGATCTGCCGAGATTCACACTTATAGGTGCAACAACCAGAACGGGTCTTTTATCAGCACCCCTCAGAGACAGGTTCGGATTTGTGGCAGGCCTCGAGTTTTATACAACAGAGGAATTAAAGAAGATTATCGAACGCTCCGCCGGTATTATAGGCATTCATATTACAGAAGAAGGCAGTAACGAAATAGCAAAAAGGTCCCGCGGCACCCCAAGGGTCGCAATAAGGCTTATAAGGCGAATAAGGGACTACGCGCAGGTACAGGGCGACGGACACATAGACATGGATATAACAAGAAAGGCGCTTTCAATGCTCGACATAGATCATCTTGGTTTCGACAGGATGGACATTAAAATCCTCAAGACCATAATAGAAAAATTCAACGGAGGGCCTGTGGGCATCGACACCATAGCAGTGGCAATAGGTGAGGAGAGCGACACCATAGAAGAGGTCTATGAGCCTTTTCTTATACAGTGCGGTATGATCGAAAGGACTTCAAGGGGCAGGATGGCAACAGAGCTTGCTTACAGGCATCTCGGTATACAGGACCGGACTACCCGTCAGCCTGACCTGTTCAAAAACAGGTAACCCCTTCTTTAAATCCTAAAAATCTTGCAAGAAAATATCTTTTGTCTTTTTCTTAACTATTGTGTATCTCTTTACATAAGAGTCTTCTGTATAACTATGAAATATGAAATATAAAAAACTTATTACAGCAATTATATTAATATCTTTACTCATCATTTATTTTTATAAGGTTGTATTCCTTGGCAGAGCCCTTTCATCCACGGATAATTTGTATGCATACCCACCATTCAGCAACTATGCACCTGTTGGATTTGAACATCCGCATAACACATTATTAGGTGACCAAACCGGACAGTTTTATCCATTCCTGTTTTTCGCAAGAGAACAGATAAGGAACGGCTATCTACCTTTATGGAACCCTTATATAATGATGGGCGAGTCTTTTATTGCAGACGCCCAATCTGCTGTTTTGTATCCTATAAACTTTGTATTCTATACCTTTCCCTTTAAAGATGCTTTTGCAATCAGCGCATTTATAAGGCTGTTTATTGCAGGGTTTGGCATGTTCTTATTTGCAGATGCCATTGGTATTGAATTTTTAGGCGCCTTATTCGCAGCAATCAGTTTCATGCTCTGTGCATTCAACATTGTATGGCTGAATCACCCTTTAGCAAATGTATCTGTATTTTTACCATGGCTGTTTTTATTAGCCTGTAAATTTATAAAAACGGGAAGATTAAGATATGCGGGATGGCTTTCTATTATAACAGGCGTACAATTCCTTGGAGGTCATCCTGAAACATCTGCTCATATTTTGTTTGCTGCAATGATCTATATAATTACTTTGCTTGTGTTCCAATATAAAGACAAAAGGCCTTTATCAGAGGTCGCTAAAAAATTTAGTCTCATCATGATAAGTTTCGCATTAGGTTTTATGATCGCATCGCCGATGCTTTTACCGTTTTTATCTGAGCTTTTAAAATCTGCTACATGGGGCTTGAGAGGAAATTCAAATACCTTTTCCCTTTCTTTAAAGATTTTACCTGTATTTATGGCGCCTCAATTTTATGGTTCACCTGTTTATAATAATTACTGGGGTCCAGCCAACTTTAACGATCAATCAGGCTATGTAGGCATTGCTGCTTTGATACTTGCTATTATAGCAATAATATATAGGAGATACAGAAGCAGGGATGTTTTATTCTTTTCCTTTCTCGCATTAGGTTCTTTACTCATTGTATTTGCTATTCCGCCATTTTTTCAGATGTTTACTGCACTCCCATTTTTTAGCCACATGGCAAACCAGAGACTGATATTAATTTATCAATTCAGTATTATAATGCTTTCAGGGATTGGCATAGATATAATTCAGAAATGGGCTGTCAAAGAGCTACCCGTTGTAAAGCAGAAGATTAAAAGCAAAGGGCAGATTCAACAAAATAAAGAACAAAAACAACAAGCCGTTGGATTTAAAAGCCTTATTTTCATAATCACAATTATAGCGATTTCACTTTTGGCATTAGAAATCTTCTTTATAATCTATTTACATCCTCATAAAGGACTTCAAGATTTTGAAACAACTATTTATATAAGTAGTATGATAAGCCTTGTTTTTATAGGGTTATTCACAGCTATTATGTATTTTATTGGTTCAATGGATCTTAAAAAGGCCTTGATTGCAATTATTGGCCTACAGTTTATTGATCTATTTGTATTGGGATATAATTACAATCCGCAAATAAACAAAGACTGGATATTCCCCAGTATACCTCTTTTATCGAATCTCAGAACTAATTTAGACAACTACAGGTTTACAAGCCTTGGTCCTACTTTTCTGCCTAATAACCTTATGGTGTATGGCATAGCGGATATTAGGGGATACGATTTTCCTGTAAACAAAAGGTATAATAACTTTTTTACCACACTCGTATCAGAGACTTATCTTAACAGCTATTTAATAATGAAAATAAATCCGGATAACGAAAAGGATTTCGTAAAATACCTTGAGCTTATGGGTGTAAAGTATTTTTATGACCCACGCAGGCAAATAATATATCAGCTTCCACTGGCAAAGAGGGCTTATCTTACGCATGAGATTATCCATACCAATACACCTGTCCAGTCGCTTGAATTGGTAAAGACTGATATAGATAAGCTGTTCATGGATAGTGTAGTCATTGAAGGAGATGATAACATAAGCCTTTCTTCCTGTAGTGATACAAAAGAAGATGGTGCACAAATACTTTTATACGAACCTGATAGAGTTGCTATAAATACATTCAGCAAATGTAAATCCGTACTGGTGCTGACTGATACTTACGACAATGGCTGGAAGGCTTATGTGGATGAAAAAAAGGTGCCAATATTACATGCTAATTATCTATTTAGAGGTATATCTCTTGAACCCGGCATCCATAGAGTGGAATTTGAATATAAGCCTTCTTCATTCAAACTTGGAACGGTATTAAGTGCTATGGCATTCATACCTGCAATCATATCATTGTTTTTGTAGCAATATAAAAAACCTTATTTCAAACGCATTTTCTGGGTCAATTTAAGCATGTCAAAAAGGGACAAAAAGGCAAAAGACACAAGCATGATTTGATATGGTAAAATAGGTAATCTG
>JAJYJX010000009.1 GCA_021789095.1 bacterium | reverse complement strand
AAGTAGCGGCTTAATAGATATAATAATTCCTCATTGGCTTTTCCGTCAATAGGCGGGGATTTAAGGTAGGCCTTTAAGCTGTTATCTGTCTTTCTTATCTCGCTTGTTTTCGACAAGGGTTTTACATAGACATAAAAATGCTCAATGTTATCTTGCATTAGAGCTTTTTGATTTATTCATCATGACGGCAAGTGTATCGTCTATGTCTTTTTGTTCCTTCGCCGTTTCAGTGTCAAGCATCTTTAGATGTGTTTCGAGCACAGCCCTAAGGCTTGCCTCAAGCTGTATCTTCTGCCTTCTTAACTCTTTTATCTCGTTTATGATCTCCATGTACCTGTTTTGTGCACTGTTTATGATCTCCTCTGCCTTAATCTTGGCGTCCGCGATAATAAGCTGTGCCTCTTTTACGGAGTTTGCACGTATATCATCTTTTAAACGCTGGGTTGTGATCATTGTCTCCTTTATGGTCTGTTCCCTGTCCCTGTACTCGTTGAGGGTTAATGTTTTTTCCTTGATCTGCTGCTTTATGCCCATGTTCTCGGTGATCAATTCTTCCATCTCATTGCGCACAAGCTCCATAAACATATCAACCTCACGCTTATCGTAGCCGTTTAAAATCTTTTTCCTGAACTGCTGTTGCTGAATATCAAGCGGGGTCAGTTTCATAACATTTACCTCCTTAGGCAAAAATATACACCAATTGGTTGAAAATGTCCAATTATAAAAGAAATAGGTGGCAGAAATCCATTCTGCCACCTATAGGTATAGGTTCTCTATTTTGTTATGATGCTATTGCAGGAACTATAGAATATTTGAGTTTAGCCAGTGCTTTTTGTTCAAGCTGCCTTACCCGCTCCTTGGATATGTGGTATTTCTCTCCGATCTCCTGCAAAGAAAGCGGGTTGTCTGACATTACCCTGTATTTGATTATGTACTGCTCTCTTTCCGGTAAGACCTTCACAGCACGACTTACTGTTTGCCTTAGAACTGCGTCTTCTTCCTGCTTGCTTATGCGCTCTTCAAGGTTTTCTTCCTCATCTACAAGCTGGTCAAGATGTGATTCCCTGCTTTCCTGATCCAGGGTAATATCAAGAGAAACATCCCTCAGTCTAAGCCTGTTCTCAAATTCCCTGGCTTTTTTCTCTATCTTGCTTTCGTCTATCAGCACGTCCGCGTTGTTCTCTGAGTGTGTCTTGTTCAATGAATAGAACAGCTTTCTCTGAAGCTGCGTAGTCCCTATCTTAACCAAGCTCCATGTCTTCATTATGTAATTCTGAATATAAGCCCTGATCCACCATACGGCATAAGAGATAAGCCTGAAACCCTTGTAAGGATTGAATTTTTTTACAGCCATCATCAGGCCAAGATTGCCTTCCTGGATCAGGTCCATAAGCTTCACATTGTAATGCCTGTATTCCAGCGCTATTTTTACGACAAATCTCATGTTCGACGTTACCAGTTTGTGCGCCGCGCGTATATCTTTCTTTTCATAGTACCTTATTGCCAGCCTCTTTTCTTCCTCAGGGGACAAAAGAGAATATCTATCTATCTGCGCAAGGTATTTTGTAAGATTGTCGTTCAATACCATCTGCATATTTACCTCCTCCTTAGAACGAACAATTATATACATTGATTTCTCAGAAGTCAAGAGGAGCTGAATTTCCCGGTGTCAAAATCTGCAAATATTTGTTTTATCTTATTTATTTCTTCTTTGTCCATGAACCTTTTCCTGGTGTAATCGAGCGTGTGCCCCAGGCCAGAAGCTTTATCCGTCCATAGCGGATTGTAAGAGAGCAGTTCCAGTTTCTTTATGCCGTAGTGTCCCAGAAAATCTGCTATAGCTGAAAGGTTTTGCTCTGTTGCTGTTATATCCGGTATTAACGGTACACGTGGTGTTACCGGTATACTGTTCTGGTTACACAGCTTAAGAAAATTTTCCAGTATGTCAGTATTGGACCTGCCTGTATATTTTCTATGCATAAAGGGATCTATAAATTTTATATCAAAAAATACCATGTCAAGGTAAGGCAGCAATAACTGTCTGAATAGTTCGTGGTTGTACACACCGCATGTCTCTATGTTTAGATGGACACCGGCGGTTTTCAATCTTTGTGCAAGTGATGATAAAAAATGCATGTATACTGTAGGTTCACCGCCGGAGAAGGTTACGCCGCCCGAAGAATACCTGTAAAATGGCTCGTCCTTCATGATTTCAAGGTACAGTTCATTTGTTGTGTAGAGTTTACCGGCTATTTTAAGCGCACCGGACGGGCAAACTTCTATGCACTCCATGCATTTTGTGCATGTATCGCGGTTGATCCTTTTTGGATCGGACAGATCAATGGCTTTTACGTGAGCTTTGGTAGTGCACACCACGGCACAATCACCGCACGATATGCATTGTTTTGCATCGAACATGAGTTCCTGGTATGCGTGCTTTGTCTCAGGATTATGGCACCAGATGCACCGCAACGGGCACCCCTTGAAGAAAACCAATGTACGTATACCCGGACCGTCATCAAGGGAATTCCTCTTAAGGTCGACAATAAGGGCATGATCCCTTGAGTGAGGCTGTTCGTATACCTTGAACTGCAGCACATGCTCCATTATACCCTCATCTGCTGTCTTTCGATGAGCTCAAGCTGCATATCCCTGTTTAACTCAACAAAGTATGCATTATATCCTGAAATCCTGACGAGAAGGTTCCGGTAATTTTCAGGATGTACCATTGCGTCCTTAAGCGTCTCTGTCGTGACAATATTGAACTGTATCTGCATGCCTCCAAGTTCAAAGTATGATTTCGTGTAGGCCGTGATCTGGTCGACTGTTTCTTCGTGTGTGTCCCGAGAATCGGGTGCTATCTTTACATTAAATGCGATATTGTTGGGCATCTTTTCCGGCTTTAACCCGGCGATTGTCCTGATGCTCGAAAGCAGGTCAACACCCTTCGCATTTTCAGGAGTCAATCCGGGAGTGAATGGTTTGAACCTGAGCCTGCCGCTCGGCAGTGCGCCTGAAAGGTTGCCGAATGCAACATGGTTTGACATGCTCCAGAACCCTACAAGGTAGTGACCGCCCCTGTAATTGGTCCTGTTATAAAATATATCAAACACCATGGTAACAACCCTCTGTGCAAGTTGATTTACTTCCGGGTTGTCCGAGCCGAATTTTGGAACCCTGTTCTGGATCATAGTATACAGCTTTTCATAGCCCTCGAAGTTGCTGGCGACAGCCTTATGCAGTGTTTTGAAGTCTGTTTTCTTTTCGTCATAAACCAGCTTTTTAATGGTCATAAGGCTGTCCACGATATCTGTAAGGCCTATGCAGGCTACGCCCGATGTGTTGTACACAGCGCCGCCTTCTGTAAGATCTATTGCCCTGTCCATTGGTCCTTCAAACATGGATGAAAGTATAGGTGTGGGCCTTATAACCTGGTGTGCCTTGCCAAGGCTGTTGTTGTAATTTATCGTCTGATCCGCCAGAAAGCCCACCTGCTGTTCAAATGAGTGAAAGAAGTCTTCAAAAACAGGGAAAGCGTCCTCTTCGATTGACCCGGTTTTTGGTCCTACCTGTTCATCTATCAGCGGATGTATACCGTTGTTTAATGCCATTTCAAGTGCAGCAACCATATTGAACATCATACTGTTGGTGTGCCCGAAGTGTTTTCCGGGTATGGTTGGTTCAACGCACCCTGTTGCGCACCACAGCCTTGCATCTTCTTCTTTGAAATTGACACTCTTCAGAGATTGTATCATTGCATTATCGTTGTGGATCGACGGTGTTGCAGATGTAACCATGTTTACCTCGACAAGCCTTTTCAGGTATGTGTCGGAGTTTATGCCCGGACAGTACCGCGCATTCATATTCGGATCACGTATCGTCAGCATTTCTGTGACCTTGAGAAAGATGTAGGTCATATCGCAGACCGCGCTGTTGCCGTTTTCATCCACACCGCCGAGCGTGATTGCCTGGTCCGATGAAGAACCGCCAAACAGCTTGTTCCCTACATCAGCAACAAGCGGAAGGTGGTCCTGGCATCTGAAGAAGAAATTACCTATCAGTTCTATGGCATGCCTTACATAAGCTTCCCTTTCCTGTTTCGTCTTTAGCTTTTGCATGTCCGATTCAAAGTAAGGCTGAAGCCATAGATCGAGATGGCCCAGGGATAAACCCGCATTCGTGCTTTCGTTATGCAGTGCGATCCAAAGAATCCACAATGACTGTACTGCCTCATCGAGTGTTCTTGCGCCGCGGGCCGGTACCCTGTGCAAAACATCAGCAAGTCTTTTATAGTGTTCTATGGTTTTGGTGTCAGCACCCTGTTTTCCTGCCTGTGCAGCCAGCCTTTGTGCTTCCTCTTCGAGGTGCTTTGCATAGTTCAGCACACCCTGCAGTGAGGTCTCTATGGCGCTGTAAAAGTGCCTCCTGTTTTCATCCGCAGCTGCATTGTTCCTCTTTACCGCTTCCTCTATAACAGGCATGATGCCGTGGGCAAGCATTCTCGGGAAGTCAGGTACGGTATGTGACAGTGCGACTGTTTTCCACATAAAATAAAGCACAAACTTCTCGTCGAGTTCCTGGTATCTTGGAAAATTATTCGTTCTTCTTGCGTATTCCCTTACATTGCGGTCAGACCAGAATGGAAATACCTTTTTATCAAGCAGTTCTCTGTCCTTTTCATCTATATCATAAGGCTGTATCTTCCTTGCGGATATCGTTTTCAGTTCCGGCCAGAGCGTGATACCGTGTCCCTCGGGATATAGTATGACACCAACATCCTTTGATGTGGTTGCGCCCGCGAGCAGGCTGTTGCTTCTTATGACAGGCCTTTTGTGCGTCAGGATGTAGTTGAGTGCGTGCGCCTGCCTGAGTATCGGGGTGCGGCTCCTGCCGTTGCTGTCATGCTCAAACCCTGTTTCCATAAGATATTCCGTTATGAGCCTTGCCCGCTCAGTGCAAACAGAAGGCTTTACAGAGAAGTGGAGTTCCCTTTGTATCTCAAGGTCCGGAAAATCAGCTATTGTGAATGACTGCAGGTAGGGTTCTTCAAGGTATTTTACATTATCGGATTGTCTTGCTGTGAGTTGTCCCCTGCTGGAGATGAGCGGTCTGGTCTTTTCTTTTTTCTCTTCATTTTCAGTCAGTGATTTTGTCACCGTATTTGTCACGGGCTTGCTGTTTTTGGGCGGTACAAAGTTGTTCAGCAGGTATGCAAACCTGGACAGATGGCTGAGGTTGCCTTTGAATGTAAACTTGTTGGTAAGCAGGTAATTGAGCATATCCTCAGGGGAAAGGGTGGCGAATTGTTTAATTATTTCAGGACTTTTATATATTATGGTTACATCGGCCTTATCCGGTATACCGTGTTTTACACTCATTTTGCCGTCATGGAATACCATGTACAGCTTTACGGATTTATCCCGGGTCTGGATGGCAATCGTCCTGTTAAATGTATCATACTCGTTCTTGATCAGTCTTTTGAACTTCCTGCTGAACGTAAACTTGAGTGACATGGCCGTTAAGATTAAATACATCAAGTTTTGCAGGATAAAAGGGGTTGTGAGCAGGGATTTTCTTTCTCTTTGTTCCATACGCACCTCTTGGGAAAAGTATAATAAAATGGCGGCTTATTTGCAAGTGCTTGTATTATTACTCAAGCCTTGTTGAAAACCAGTCAACGATCCTCGGCATGATCTGCGACATGTATTCAAGCGGAAGCATATGGCTTGCACCCTCTATCTCGACATAGGTATGCAGATTTCCCTTTAGTTCGTAGAAGGCCCTTTCGGAAACATCCTTGGAAATGATCCCGTCCTCTGAGCCTGTTATGATCATTGTAGGGGGCATGGGCAGACCCTTAAGCTTCGGTATGTAGTCCTTTAAGGAAAACATTGCCCTTATGGTATAGTAACCCGCAAATAATTTATCCCCCTTAAATATCTTCAGCATCTTTTGATTGTTGAACACTTTGTGCCAGTTAAGGTATGTTGATGTCGGGAGTTTCATGGAAGGGAAGTGCTTTGCCAGATAATCAATAACAGGCAGCGTCCTCCTGCAGAACCCCGGGTGCCTGACAATATTTAAAAATTCCTTATAAACGAGTGCTGCGTTGTGAGCTACTACCGCGTTAACTGTCAGGCCTTCGAGAGCAGCATAATATACAACAATGCCTCCCTGGCTGCTGCCCATGATGCCTATTTTGCCTACAAATTTCGTTTTTATGTATGATACAGTGTCCAGCAAGTTTGTGAGCAACTGATCTACAGTGAAATCGCCCCGTTTGCCGGAGGAGTGTCCATGTCCCACGGGATCAATGCCCACAACATTAAAGCCCTGATATGCAAGTGCTTCAAGAAACGTTGCATAGAATTCGGAAGCTGCACCTGTTCCCGGGAAAAAAGCAATTGTTTTACTTTCTCCCGTATTGTTGAATATATCGAGGTGTATGCGCTGTCCTGCAGATTCTATGTATGCTTCTTCTTTTACTATTCTGCCCATTCTGTCCCCCCACTACGATATTATTTTTCTCATGATGTCATACCGGGCATGAGGACCAACATTAGCAGGGCTGTCCGGATCCTATTTGTTCTCCTGCAGTTTCTTCATGAAAGCGCTGAGAATGTCCAGCGGTAACGGGAATATGACGGTGGAGTTGTTTTCAGTTGCGATCTCAGACAGGGTATTCAGGTACCTCAACTGCAGTGAAGCAGGCTCTTTGCTGAGGATTGCGGCTGCTTCAGAATACTTCTGGGAAGCCTGGAGTTCACCTTCTGCGTTTATTACCTTTGCCCTTCTGTCCCTTTCTGCTTCAGCCTGTCTTGCCATCGCCCTCTGCATATCCTGCGGCAGGTCGATCTGTTTTACCTCGACAGTTGATACTTTTACGCCCCAGGGCGATGTGTGCTTGTCTATGATCTCCTGAAGTTCCATATTGATCTTTTCCCTCTCAGCCAACAGTTTATCAAGCTCGCCCTGACCACAGACGCTTCTCAGTGTTGTTTGTGCAATCTGCGATGTTGCAAAGAGGTAATTTTCCACCTCTGTGATCGCCTTGTTCGGGTCTATGACCTTAAAATACACTACTGCGTTGACCTTGATAGAAACGTTGTCTCTTGTGATTACATCCTGAGACGGCACATCGAGTGTTACGACCCTTGTACTCACCTTGAACATTTTATCTATGAAAGGGATTACATATAGTATACCCGGACCTTTTGCGCCTATCAATCTTCCCAGCCTGAATATCACGGCCCTGTCGTACTCTTTGAGGATCTTTACGCCTGACACTATCACCAGAGCAACGAAAACAATTATAATTGTAACAATACTTACCATAAGTTATTCCTCCTTTTTTATTTTAAGTAACATATCGCTCTCTACGTCGTCCACAATAATTGTGTCGCCGGTTTTTATATCTTTTTGATCGGAATGGGCATCCCAGTATGCGCCATCCAGGAAAACCTTTAATTTATCGCCGTTAACATCCTTCACAAGGCCGCTGTGGCCTATAAGCCCCTCTTTACCTGTTTGCGGTTTTTTCAACCTTACTTTTAGCGCAAGCCCCAGCGCAACAATAAAAAACAATGCTGTAAGCACGGACGCCGTTACTATAAGTGTCCATGAAACATTGTATGAAGCCGAAGATGTGTCAAACAGCAAAAGAGAACCCAGCACGAAAGAGATTATACCACCCACTGCAAGCATTCCATGGCTCACAATCTTCACCTCCAGTATAAATAATATAATTGAAAGCAGTATCAAGAGTATACCACCATAATTAACAGGTATGGTCTGAAATGCAACAAAAGCAAGTATCAATGAAAGGGCACCGATTACACCCGGAAATATCGCCCCGGGGCTTGCAAGCTCAAAAAATATGCCCCACATGCCGATAATCATGAATATATAGGCAATATTAGGGTCGCTTATGGCCAGCAGTACCCTGTTTCTGAAGCTCATGGTGAGTTTATTTATCACAGCGTCCTTTGTGTGCAGTATGTATGTTCCGTTTGCCTTACCGATCTTTTTTCCGTCTATCTTTGCAAACAGTTCCCGGATGGTTGTTGCCGTAAAGTCAACAACGTGGAGCTTTAAAGCTTCATCTGCCGGGACGGATACACTTTTTCTTACGGCATTGGCAGCCCACTGCGCGTTCCTGCCTTTTTGTGCCGCAAGGCTCGTTATGTAGGCAACAGCATCGTTTGTTACCTTTTTTTCCATTTCCTTGCCAAGCTTCTCACCTATTGTAACAGGGTGTGCAGCGCCTATGTTTGTGCCTGGCGCCATTGCAGCGACATCCGATGACATGACGATAAATACCCCTGCCGAAGCGGCCCTTGAACCCGAGGGATAGATATAGGTAATAACGGGAAGCTTCGCTTCCTCGATAGACTTAACGATTATCCTCATTGATGTATCAAGCCCGCCCGGAGTATCAATTGTGATAAGCAGTGCATTGGCACCGTCTGCTTGGGCTTTTTTTACGGAATCGGATACGAAGTATGCGTAAGCCGGCCCTATCGGACCGTCTATCGATATCTCATCTATGTGATAAGGCGTTCTGGATAACAGGGATAAAAACAAAAGGGGTATGGCAACTACGGTCCTCTTCATGATATTATTTTTTGTTTCTGCTTTCAGGAGCAGGTCTGCCGAGTTCTTTCAAGACAAGTTTCATGTCATTCCATACAAGCCTTTTGTCTTTTTCATTGCGCAAAAGGTATGCGGGATGGAATGTCGGCATGACCTTTATACCTTTATAATGAAAGAAATTACCCCGTAACTCCGATATTTTTACCGTGGTATGAAGCCCGAGTATCGTTGTTGTGGAGTGCCTGCCCAGCGTAACTATTACCTTGGGTTTGATTATATCAATTTGGTTGAACAGGTAAGGAGAACATTCTGATATCTCATCATCCGACGGGTCCCTGTTTTCCGGCGGCCTGCACTTTATGACATTTGCTATGAATACATCCTCCCTTTGCATACCCATTGCATTTATGATGTCAGTGAGAAGTTTGCCCGCCCTTCCGACGAACGGCCTGCCCTGTTGATCTTCGTCATAGCCGGGAGCCTCGCCTATAAACATGAGCCCGGCATTGCAGCTTCCTTCACCCGGGACTGTGTGTGTCCTTGTGCTGCTGAGCCTGCATTTCGTGCACTGCTCAACAGCAAGGCGTATATTGGTTAAGGACAGCTGCCTGCTGTCATACATGTCCACATCTTCGGCCTGTGCTTTAGCCGGGGTACCGGCTAAAGGAAAACCGTCGTATCCCAGTTCTTTCAGGTACTTCATGTATTCAACGAGTGATTCAATATGTGTTCTCATGTTGCTTCTGTAAAATTATACTGTTTTGTACAAAAGGCATTCATTTTATCAGAAGTATAAATTCGCATAGACCAGCAGCATCCTGCCGATCTCTTCTCCGCCGAATACCGTACTCTGGGTAAGAGCATTGTTTGGCTGGTATATGTAGGGATACTCATGGTGTATGTCATTGAATACGTTGAATACAAAGGCGCCGAGTTCAAAAGTCTTGGGCACAATTGTATACCCTACCTTTGTATTGACTATGATATAGGCAGGCAGCTGCACCACGTAGTTTGAATAAAGAGGCTGAGGATTAGAAATATTGGTGGTCCTGTCTGAGACGTAGTGCCCGTCGACATTTACAAAAAGCCTGTCTGTTAATGCATAGCGTGCACCAATGCTGCAGTTCTCTGTTGTATAGTTTCCGACCGTGCCTGTAAGATTGTCTTCCCTGTAAAGGTACGAGTAATTTGCATAAGTCTTTACTGCTTTAACAGGTGCGTACTCAATACTCGCATAGCCGCCGTGTGAAACATACCTAGTTCCTGAGTTTTTGAATTGGAAGCTTAAGGGGTTCAGGGTATACTCGAAATTGATTTTATCCACATATTCCTGATAATAAACCGTAAGATCTGTTCTGACGTGTGTACCCCATTGGCCTACGTATCCAAACTCCGTGGTACGTATAGTCTCGTTGCGGATATTTGGATTGCCTATGAGCGGCCCGGTGGTTGGAAGTAATCCGGGTATTGCCCTTGGTATAAACTGCGCTTCCACGTAAATAGGTTTTCTGAATGCGGTGCCGTATGATGTCCTGATTGTCTGATCCGGTGTTATAGAGTAGGCGAGGTTTGCCCTGTAACTGAATTCCGACGGTGTAACGGAAAAATGATCGTATCTGCCGTCAAGGGTGAGCATGAAATTGGAAAGAGGTCCTATCTCATCATGGAGAAACCCTCCGTACAGCAGTTCTTTTGTCAGGTCAACACCGTTATAGCTTGATTCAAGTTGTGCAAAGGAATAGGTGTTATAGACCGTATTCAAGCCTACAATAACATTATTGTAAGGTATCTCGGGCAGGGTGTACTGAAGATCAAGATTATAGATATTGTTAGTACCGGAAAGCTTGTCTGAGGTAAGGTTTATGGTTGTGCCGAAGGGCGTGATAAACAGCGGTACGTTCACATTCAATTGGAACCAGTACGCATCTATCTTCAAGCTCTTGTACTCAACAGACGGCTTTATATACGTTTCTTCAGCATCTGTCCACAGGTTTTGCAGCAGCGTGAACATTAAGAACGTGGGCCTGTCCCATCCGGCCTCAAGGGATACCTTCAGGTCTTTGGAATATTCATGATCAACATAAAGCCATGCCTTGGGAACAAATGCAGAGTTATGGCCCGGGGTTTCAAAATCAGTACCCGTTTTATAGCCTATAGCGCTGATAAACCCCGTTGTACCTGTCTGTCCCTGGGCTTCCACGTATGAATCACAAGTTGCCATGAATTTGGCCGGTTTTTCTGTTATAAGCCCAGTGAGTCCTCCGATTGTAAAAGTGGGACTTCCTTGTGGTTTTTTTGTTGTTATGCTGATAATGCCTGTAACAGCGTCAGCACCATACAGAGAGGAACTTGCGCCGCTGATGACCTCTATCCTGTCGATATCTGCGAGAGGAATGGGCAGACTTTCTATAAATGCAGGGCCGTAAAAATTGTTGTTCAGGACCCTGCCGTTGACAAGAACAAGCATAAGATTGTTCTCCTGTGTACCGTAGCCCCGAGCGTTAAAAAGCGGGTACGCCTCGCTTATGTAGCCAACATCCATACCCGGAACATTCCTGAACACGTCTGAAAGCGAATAACCTGTACTGTACTTTATGTCATTGGCTGTTATGATGCTGACAGATGCCGGTGCCTGGCTGATTTTCTGTTCGTGCCTTGCAGCGGAATAAACGATGTCCTCTGAACTGAACAGTGCCAGCTCCTGTTCTGCGGCAGCCGCCTCTGCTGCAGATTCTGCGCTTTCGGCGCCAACTGCGATAATCTGGGGGTTGTCCTGACTCATGAATAACAGGTGGGACTGGCCGTTCGTATCCATTACGGTTATATAGTACATAATCTTGGGAGCGATTACATCAGTCTCTGGTATAGTGCCTGAGAATGTATCACCGGAAGTCCGTTTCAGAAAGACAGCCTTATAAAATTTGTCAGAGGGTGTTTTATAGAGAAGAGATGCATAGGCTACCTTGTCAACAGGATCAATTGTTGCAGATACATCTATGGAGTTCCCGGGTGCTGCAGTGAGTATCGGGTTGTGAAAGAATTTAAACGATATAAGCGGCTGTTCAGCCATAACATTGCTGCTGAGTGCTATCAGTAATAAAGCCGTGAAAATTATCCCTCGCCTCATAACTTTAACCTCCTTTTATTAAAGGAACAGGGATGTCGTGCTTACTTAATTCATCATGCCCCGCTCTTCACAAATCAGACATATTCAATGAAGATCCGCACACGTTTTAATTAAGTAGTATATAAGCATGCTGCAACAAAAAAGTAAATGATATTTTTATGCCGGCAGTAAGCCTGCAACCGTTTAATAATCTTTGACAAAAACACCATAAGGCCGTAAACAAGTAATTAAATCTACCCCGTTAGGGACGTCCGCATTAACGGGGCTAGCCACGGAGATTTTGATATGAAGATCAAGAACAGAGAGGTATAATAAGCGTGTTCCTGTCCATTTTCTTTTTGATATATGCATCGGCGCACCTGTATGTGTTTTTGAAGGCAAGGGCGGCCTTGGGCTTTGGTTTAAGCGCGGGGGTGCCTCTTGCTGCTTTCATGCTTGTTATGACTGCGTCTCCGCTTATTATATATTTTTCAGAAAAACACCATTACGAATTCATTGCGAAGTTGGTGTCTTACACGGGCTACACATGGATGGGTTTGTTGTTTTTATTTGTATGTGCAGTCTTTATAATCGATGCCTTCCGCTTCTTTGTGTACATGGCTGCCCTGATAAGCCATAAGGAACTTTTTTACATTACTCCTTCTGCGAAGTTTTCTTTTTATATACCGCTTATTATCTCCCTTACTATAGGTGTGTACGGTTATTTCGAGGCAAGAAACATTCATACCGAAAGGCTGGTAATCAGTACGTCAAAGCTGCCTGCAGGCGTTGACAGATTGAGAATAGTCCAGATATCCGATGTGCATATCGGGTTGATTGTAAGGGAGGATAGATTAAGGAACATCCTCGATAAGGCCAAAGAGGCAAATCCCGATATTCTTATATCCACAGGCGATCTTGTTGATGCACAGATCGACAGTCTGGCAGGGCTTGCTGAGATGATAAAAGAGATCAACCCAAGGTACGGGGAATTTGCTATAACAGGCAACCACGAGTTTTATGCGGGTATTGAACATGCCATGGATTTTACAAGGAATGCCGGCTTTGTTGTATTGAGGGGCCATGGAGTTACGGTAAACGGATTGATCAATATTGCAGGGGTTGATGATCCTGCAGGCAAGCCTTTTGGAGTGTACAGGCAGGTGTCCGAGAAGGCGCTGCTCTCGGGGTTCCACAATAACCTGTTCACGCTGTTCCTGAAGCACAGGCCTGTACTTGACAAAGAAGGTTCGGGTCTTTTCGATCTCCAGCTTTCAGGTCATACGCACAAAGGCCAAATCTTTCCATTAAGTCTTTTTACAAAGCTTGCCTACATCATTGATACAGGTTATCTGAAGCTCGGCAGTAACTCGGGCCTGTACGTTAGCAGGGGAGCAGGCACATGGGGCCCGCCGATGCGTTTCCTCGCACCTCCGGAGGTTACAATAATCGACTTGAAATCGCAACAAAGATATACGGATTAAGGGAAGGAAACTCTTCCTTCTTCAACAAATTTTCTTATTGCTTTTTCCTGCTTAACTGTTTAAACCGTTTCAATGGAGGAAATATATGAGCATAAAATCCGATACATGGATAAGGAAGATGGCAAGAGAACATAAGATGATCGAGCCTTTTGCGGAAAAACAGGTTTCTATAGGCGTTATATCGTTCGGCCTTTCTTCATACGGCTACGACATCAGGATAGCGGACGAGTTCAAGATCTTTACCAATATCAATACTGCAATAGTTGATCCGAAGGCGTTTGATACAAAATCGTTTGTGGATTTCAGAGGTGATGTCTGCATTATACCGCCCAATTCTTTTGCACTGGGCAGGTCCATGGAATACTTCAGGGTGCCCAGGAACGTCATGACCATATGTGTCGGCAAGTCAACCTATGCACGCTGCGGAATCATTACTAATGTCACGCCCCTTGAACCTGAATGGGAAGGCTATATAACGCTTGAGATCTCCAATACAACGCCGCTTCCTGCAAGGATATATGCAAACGAGGGCATTGCCCAGATACTGTTCTTCGAGAGCGATGAGATATGCGAGATATCGTACGGCGACAGGAAGGGCAAGTATCAGAGACAGCAGGGTATCACCATACCGAAGGTTTAAAGTTTTTGGCTTCGTGCCTTTTCTATGATCTGTTTCAGAGAAGCTACGACCTTGTCCAGGGTGTCATTGACAAGCACGTAATCATAGCCCTGCGCCTGTTCCAGCTCTGTCTTGACCCTGTCAAGGCGCATATCGACGCGGTCTTTTTCTCCCCTTGACTCAAGTCTCTCCTTCAGTACGTCTATAGACGGGGGCTTTATGAATATGGAGAGAGCGGACGGGTACAGGGACTTGATCGATTTCGCGCCCTGTACATCAATAACAAGCACTGCATCGTTGCCTGACGAAGCGATCTTCTCGATCTCGGGCTTCGGGGTACCGTATTTGTATCCGTTTATAACGGCCCATTCTGCAAGCTGGTTATCGTTTATCAGCCCGGTGAAGGTCGTGTCGTCGACAAAATAATAGTCGACGCCGTCCTTCTCATCAGGCCGCCTGCTGCGCGTCGTACAGGTGATACACTGTCTGACCCCGCTTATTTTATCGAGGATTTTGTGCGTTATGGTCGTCTTGCCCACACCCGAAGGTCCTGATATAATAATAATGAGTCCCTTCTTGTCCATACGTATTCCCTCTATCCCTGCTACTCTCTGCTTTCCCCGCTATTCTACGTTCTGGGAAAGCTCCTTTATCCTTTCGACCGCATTCTTTGCTTCTATTACATTGATTGTTATATTAGCCCCGCCGGCCTTCGCGGCGATTGTGTTCAGTTCGCGGATGAATTCCTGGGTGAAGAATTCCAGCTTCTTCCCGATCGCCCCCCTGGTATCAAGAATCTGTGTAAAGGCTTTTATATGCGATTGAATCCTTTTTACCTCTTCATTTATATCTATCTTGTCGATGTAGCTCCCTATAACCGCTTCGGATGACACCTGCGTATCCGACGACTGTTTAAAGCTATTCATGAACTCAGCGATCTTATGCCTGTATTGTTCAACCATTGCAGGTATCTTTTCCTCTATGTTTCTTATGATGGAGCTTATATTGTCCACGAGCGCCTGTATCTCTTTTTTTATCTCGTCGCCTTCTGAGTCTCGCATAAGGATTGCTTTTTTTGCCGCTTCTTCAACAATATTGATTATGTCGTTGACAGCATTTTCTGAAACCGGCTTGTCCTCCTTTAAAAAGAGTTCTGGCGAATGGGAAAATACGTCAACTGTTATACGCCCTCTTAAACGAAGTGCCTTTTTTATCGTTCTGAGAAGCTCGATGTAGAGGCCTGCCTTTTTGCTGTCAATGGTAAAAGGCCACCTCTGCTTGTACTCGTAACTCTTTATGGTCACATTAAGGAAGATGCTGCCCCTTGAGAACTTGCTCTTGAGCACCCCTATGAGCGGGACCTCAAACATCGACAGCTCCTTCGGTAGTCTGACATTGACATCGAGATACCTTCCATTGAGCGTTTTCAGTTCGCACGAAACTCCAAAGCCTTCCACGATGCCTGTTGATATTCCATAACCCGTCATGCTTTTCATACATGTCCTCCTGTAATGACTTCAAGCCTTTTTATGAATTCATCCACGATCATTTCAGTCTTATCTTTTTCTTTAAGCTCGGCATAGATCCTGAGAACTGGCTCGGTGCCCGAAGCCCTGGCCATCAAAAACCCGCCGTCTTTAAATGTGAACTTGCATCCGTCCATGTTGTTCATCTCATAAGCGCCAAAATGATCAAGCAGCCTGTTTCTGTTATTTATGATGACATCGCAGATCATACCGGCGTTATTTAAATGCAGGTCTTTCCTCTTGTAGTAGTACCTGCCTGTAACAGCATACAGTGTCTCAATAAGTTCCCGCAGGGCTTTTTTCCTTTTCAGCATCATCTGTGTTATCAGTATGCCCGCAAGCAGGCCGTCCCTTTCAGGTATGTGGGACGCAATACCTATGCCGCCGCTTTCTTCTCCTCCGATCATGACATTCTCATGCTGCATCAACCCGCATATATGCTTGAAGCCGATCTTTGTTACATGGAGCCTGAGGTTGTAATGCGTGCATAGCTTATCGATCATCTCCGTGCTTGATACTGTTTTCGCCACATCGCCGTTAAACCCCATCTCCTCTACAAGGTACATGATGAGCAGTCCGAAAACCCTGTGTGCATCCACGTATTCGCCCTGTTCATCCACAAGGGCTATCCTGTCTGCATCTCCGTCCAGTGCAATGCCGATATCAGCCCCGTTATTCACAACGGCCTGCTTCAGGGGTTGAAGGTTGTCCTCAACGGGTTCGGGATTGGTCCCGCCAAAATACGGATTGACCTCGTTTCTTATCTCAATTACATCGTGTCCCAGATCTTTAAAGATGTCTGATAAAAAGCCCAGCCCTGCGCCGTGCATTGGATCGATCACCACTTTAAGTCTTTTTACAGTGTGCAGTTCCCTGCTGATGAACCTCTCCATATCATGTTTGTATATGTATTTTATGTCGATGGTTTTGTTGTAATACCCTGGAGGCGAATCCGATGACGTGGTCTTACCCAAAAGCACTGAAAGCCTGTTTGTAACCTCGTCGGGGACTGCTCCGCCGTAGTGGGATTTGAACTTTATTCCGTTATAAGCCGGCGGATTGTGGCTGGCCGTGATCATGATGCCGCCGTTGAAATTCAGGCTTTTTGTTGCGTAAGACAGTACGGGCGACGGGCAATAACTGTCCGAGATGAGTACTTCCAGACCGTGCTTTGAAGCCGTGCTTGCGGCATGTTCTGCGAACTCTTTCGATAAGAACCGCGTATCATAACCGACGAGGATTTTTTTGCCGTTATTCTCAAGGACATAGGCCGCTATTGCATTTGCAATCCTCTCAACGGTCTGAAATGTGAAATCATAGCCTATTATGCCTCTGAACCCTTCTGTTCCGAATGAAATCTTTTGCATGCCAGCTCCTTTTATGGATTTATAAACAAGGTTTTAACCGTTTTCAATATTATAATCAGGTCAAAAACAAGCGAGCGTTTCTTGAGGTAGTATATGTCGAACTGAAGTTTTTCGTATGTGTCGTCAACAGAAGAAGCATACTTATAATTGATCTGCGCCCAGCCTGTAATACCGGGGTTTACAATATGCCTTATCTCGTAATAAGGGATTTTTTTCTTTAATTGTTCCACGAATTCGGGCCTTTCCGGTCTTGGACCTACGAACGATATGTTGCCTTTTATGACATTGATCAGCTGCGGCATTTCATCAAGGTGCGTACGGCGTAAAAAACGTCCCACCCTTGTAATGCGCCTGTCGCCGCCCTCTGCCCATCTGGGCCCGTCTGCTTCTGCATCCGGCACCATGGTCCTGAATTTGAACAGCACAAATTTTTTTTCATACCTGCCGATCCTTTCCTGCTTATAGATAACACTGCTGCCGGATGTCAGCTTTATCAGCAATACTATTACAGCTATAACGGGTGAAAGGACAAGTATTGCAAGAACGGCCAGTACAAGCTCTGCAGGCCTTTTGGCCGAATCAAAAAGGGTATGCTGAGCTGCAAGATGATCTATCAGCCATGATTCCTCCAGCTCGCTTATGGGTATCTTACCGAATATTTCCTCGTAGAATGTGGATACGTCCTTGATATTAATGCCCTTGAACAGGGTGTTGTATACGGCCTTTATCAATGTTTTGTCCCTTTTGATGTAATCGGGTATTATCAGAAGGTTTGTGTCTTTAAGGGTATGTTCAAAGCCCTTGTCTATAGTATCAATCCGCTGCTTGATCCTGTAACCAAGCTGCGGATTACTCTTGATATAATTTACGAGCACATCAACATCCCTGTTCATACCGAGTATGGTTATGTTCAGCGGCGTCATTGTTGTCACAAGAATGATATTGTAGCTATGCCTCCATGCGTAGTTTATGATGCCGAATAGTATAAAAAACACCAGGAGGTTTGTTTTTGGAGAGACACCGAATGCGGGAATGAGATAAAAGAAGATTATCCCTATCAGGAAACTTGCAAACAGTATGAGAGAGAAATTTTTCTTGAATGCAAGGTTGTTTTTCAGGTTTTTAAGATTGTAGAGCCCGCCTATAGAGAACAGCGAGATCCACAGAACAAAAAGTATGCTGAACGGCAGCAGGTGATATGCTATAAGCTGCTGGTAGAAATCCCTCCCGTATCTTAAAGACAATGTCATGGTAAGAGAAAGATACATGATCAGGATATCACCTGCTGCGAGTATAATAAGCTTTAGCTTTGACAGTACGTTCATAAAGATTTAAGTTTATACAACTTTTTATATCCGTTCAACATATCATTTATCGTAAAGTTCGTTTCGACCCTCCTGCGCGCTGCGCTGCCCATGCCTGATAATAATGTGTGATCAGAGAGCAGCTTTTTCAATGCGGTATTTATAGCACGACTGTCTCCTGGCGGCACTACAAAGCCGGTAACGCCGTCCTGGTTTGCATAGGATGTTCCCGTACAAAGTTCGGTTGAAATAACCGGCAGGCCGCATGCCATTGCCTCAAGTATTGTTATGCCGAAGGCCTCGCTTCTGTAAACAGACGGCAAAACGAATGCCGACGATGCAAGATAGAAGTTTATGAGCTCTTCATGGGGCTGATACGGGATGAATGACACCGAGTTTTCAAGCCCGTTTTTGCGGACCTCGTTGGCGAGTGTTTTCTTGAGAGGGCCTTCGCCTATAATGAGCAGCCTTGCATCTATGCCTTTCATTGCCCTTATCAGGTACTCCAGACCCTTGTAGTAGACCAGCCGCCCGATGAACAGGACGATCTTTCCCCCGTATTCTCTTTTTATCTGTTCTATTTTATGCCTTGACCCCCTGTGAGGATTGAATCTATCAATGTCGACCCCGAATGGAATTACATCGCACTTTGAACCAAAATCGCCGAGAAGGGGGGAACTTTTAATAATATTCGGACTTGAGACAACGATCCTTTCCGCGCGGTTCAAAACCCAGGTATGCAGCCAGCCGATCGATGAGGAAATAAACCTCTGCCTTACAATGTCGCTGTGGTAGGTGATTATGATCCCGTTCTTCGGCCTGACAAGCCACAGTGCCAGCTCTGCAAGGGGGAAGGGCAGGTGGACGTGTAAAATATCGTATTCTGCCCACATGTTTTTTAATAACAGGATAAAGCTTGTCGATACGGGCATGCTGAAGAGAATGCCCGGGCTTGATGCGCGAATAACGCTAACACCGTTTATATTCTCATCGACGGTCTTGAACGTGTTGTTGCACACAAGCACATCGATCTTGAAACCGTCTGTACTGTTCATGCCTTCTGCAATTTGCCGGACTGCCGTTTCTATGCCGCCTATTACCGGATGGTACAGTTTGTTTATCTGAAGGATCTTCATTGAGGGTTCAGTATGCTTAAAAGTTGTAAAGCAGCTTGTTTCCATGAAAACCTTTCGACGTTCTTGAATCCTTTTTGTATAATTTTATTCCTGAGTTCGCTGCCCAGCAACTTTTCCATTCCGCCTGCGATATCATCTGTATCGTACGGATTGATGTACAGTGCTCCGCCTCCTGCAGCCTCCGGCAGGGACGATGTATTCGATGTAAGAACCGGTGTACCAAGGCTCTGTGCCTCGATCACGGGTATGCCAAAGCCTTCATAATATGAAGGGAACACTAAACAAATGCTGCCCCTGTATAAAGCCGCCTTCTGCTTGTCCGATACAAAATCGGTTTGTACCACATTGTCTTCAATGCCCAGTGCATGGGTCTCTTTTTTTATATTAATAAATGATGTATCTATTTTGCCCGCAAGCACAAGCTGCATGCCGCCGTGTTTATTCATAAAGAGTTTGAATGCCTTCAATAATCCAGGCAGGTTCTTTCTTGGTCTTGTAATGCCCACATAAAGGAAATAGGGGCGGGTTATGTTGAATTGCATTTTTGTTGTATTGATGAACGCTTCATCAACCTGCGGTAGAGCGGGTATGCCGGGATAGATGACCTTTATCCTGTCCGGCTTCATATGATAAAGGCTTATGAGTTCTTCTTTTGCAAAATTGGAGTCGGTGATGATTGTATCGCAGAAGTATTTGCCTGCGATATACATGGATTTGATGTACAGCCTGCTGAGGGTGCTTTTGTATTCATCAAACCTGTCGTAGGAGCAGTCATGGATCGTAATGATCTTTTTACCGGGATAAAGGACCGGCACAGAGGGCAGGGGCGCATAAAATTGTTTTATGCCTTTTGCAGTGAGTTTAACCGGCAGTATTATCTGCTGGTACAGTCCCATGCTTATAGTGTTTTCCGGATTTAGGTGGACTGTTTCAAGAGATGTATTGCCGGCCTTTAATTTCATTTGGTCGGGCAGGTGTTTTGAGCCGAAAATAATGTATGTCCCGTGCTTATCAATACTGATGAGCTCCGAGAGCAAATGCACGGCAAAGATCTCTGTGCCCTGATAAGAACGGAATGAAATAAAATTAATGCCGGTTTTCATGTGAACTTTTGGGTTTATATTTGTTCTGCACTCCCATGCATATAGCTTTACATGACCTCAGCAACAAAGATCAAGCTAAAACAGGGTACAATTACAAACTCAATGCTTGGAACGCCGTACAGCCTTTTGCTGTATCCGGTAGGACTTGCATTTCGTCTGTCTAAGGGTATATCAATAGAGACAGGCTATGATGGCAGACTACTCACATTCAAGGACGCGAATAGGTTTTATAACGGCGGATTTGCTGCTGCCGTTTTTTAAGCTATTCATCATAATGGCTGTTACATTGATATTTTCTCAAAAGGGCTCTGCTGAGCAGAGCCCTTCTTTTCAATCGCGTGGCTCCAGCAAGGGATTGTTTTCGATAACACCAGCCATAGGTGCAGGAGGCATGATTCAGGACGTACCGGACAGATCATCAGCAAATCTCATCATGTCTTTGAGCGCGGCATACGGTGTTGCCGACTGGCTGAAGATCAACGGCGATGTAACAACACAGGTATTCAACTCAACGTATATATGGGTCTCACCGGATCGTAGTAACTTCTCCCTTTATGTTGATCAGGGCATGGAGGAGATAACGTGGGTGCATGCCAGTGCAGACCTAAGGCTCGTTCATGCGCAATATGCGGATGTATGGTTTAATCCGGGATATGCGTATCTATGGTCGACCTATTATAATTATTACCTTTCCGGACCTTCACTTGGCGCCAGTGCGTATACACATATGTTCAACCGGTTCAACCCTGAGATCAGCGTTGATGTAGTATACGGGGCATCAACACGTATGGCTGTTTCTCCGGGTGCCGAGGTTGCAGGCGGCAGGCCGGAGTGGTTAACGAGCTATACAGTCGCGATTCCTGTATTTGAGGCTGCAGGGTTTGTTGGACGGCCTGTTTTATATGTTGGTTACTCGGGCAGTGCCCTGACCTATGTCTCATACACGCGTTACTTCAACAATCTTATTATTGCATCCAGGTTTATATGGTAAAGCATAAGTATGATTAACTCCAAAAAATACATTTGAAAATCTTGTCCTCGTGAAAATGGGGAAAGGGAGTTTGTGGAGTGAGTGAAAAATCTGCGGTAAAAAGGGAGAAATGGATCCAGACATCCATCAAAGAGTCAGTACCGCACAACCGAGTAAAGATTCTTAAAAACGGTGCACAGGCTTTTCCTGCCATGCTTGAAGCAATAGAGGGCGCCAGGAAAACGATCAATCTTGAGTTTTACAAGATAAGCAGCGACGCAACAGGATGGGGATTTGCAAAAAGCCTTGTACAGAAACAGATGCAGGGCTGCGAAGTAAGGCTTATCTACGATTCCATAGGTTCAATGGACACGGATCCCGAACTTTTTTATTATATGAAGAGTAACGGCATAAAGGTACTGGAATTCAATCCATACATGCCTTTCGGGTCAAGGCAGTGGGGCTGGTGGCAGAGGGATCACAGGAAAATGATCATTATTGACGGGAAAACCGGTTTTGCAGGCGGGATCAACATTACCGACGAGTATGCATCAGCAGGTGAGAATACAGGAAACTGGCGCGATACCGGGCTCCTTATCGAAGGCCCGGGTGTAAGGGACCTTCAACGGCTTTTTGTTTCATCATGGGTTAGCAGGGGCGGTGACATGATAAACGGCAAACAGTTTTTCCCGCACATCGAGGCCAGGGGGGATATTATGGTCAAGATCCTTGGCAGCAAGGAAAGGAAGCATAGAAGGATCATAAGGCGCGCATATATGAAGGCGATAAAACATGCAAAGAAGTATATATGCATAGAAAACGCATATTTTTTACCCGATCGCGGTATACTGCGGGTCCTGAAGAATGCGAAAAAGCGCGGCGTAGATGTATGGTTGATCCTGCCGAAAATATCGGACATTACTGCAGTGCTTTACGCAAGCCGCTCCCTTTATGCAAGACTTCTGAAATGGGGTGTGAAGATATTCGAATGGCAGAACACCGTATTGCATTCAAAGACCGCCGTCATAGATGATATCTGGAGCACAGTCGGATCGTTCAACATCGACCGTATAAGCATAACGCATAACCTGGAGGTTAATGTCATGGTTATAAACGAGGACTTTGGCAGGGCAATGAAGGCAATGTTTGTGGAGGACATGAACTATTGCAGCAAGATCGATCCCGGTGAATGGGGCAAACGGTCTTTGCGTGAAAAGATTCTGGAAAAGCTGTTCTATTTCATAAGGCACTGGCTGTAAGGACGGCTCCCTTGACATGTATGCCGTTCCGTATCAAAAGTAATGTTTATGCATACCGGGTTAAAATGCAAAATCAACCAGTCCTTGCCGTGAAAGGGCTCGAAGGCCGCGTGAAGCACCTATAATCCATGCGCAGCAGAAGGGTGAGCGGAAGTTGACTTTTATATCAATTATAAATTAAGACATAATATGAAGCAGATACCAAGGAGACAGTATGTTTGAAGAATTCTTTAAAGCAAACCGTGAGAGCGCGAATCTGGCAAGGAAGTGGAAGAAAAAGACCGGCAGAAAGATCATCGGCGTAATGCCCGAATATTTCCCGAGTGAGGTCATTACTGCACTTGGCGCATATCCTGTTCATTTCCGCGGAACGCAGATGCCCCTGTCAAGGTCGGACACCTATATGCAGTCGTTCTCATGCACAACAACAAGAACAATACTGGAACAGGCGCTCAACGGCGAGATGGATTATGTTGACGCCTTTGTGTTTACAACCATGTGCGACAATCAGCAAAACCTTGCCGAAGTCTTTAAGAATTTGTTTCCTGACAAACCCGTAATTATCTTTCTGATACCGTTTATCTCATCGGTCACTTTGAGGCAGGAGCACCTCAAGGAGCAGATTGACAGGTCAATATCGGAACTTGAAAGGGTAACAGGCAATAAATTCACCAAGGACGGCCTGAAAAAGGCTCTGATGCTTCATGAAAGGCTGAATACGCTGATAAATAACCTCTATGACATAAGGCGGCGCAACCCCGGTGCACTATCGGCGTATGAATTTTATTCCATAGTGAAGGCAGGGTCATTCCTACCGCCCGAAGAGTATACAGGCATGCTCGGACCGGTTGTAAAGACACTGGGCAGCATGGACGTGAAAGATGTCGCGGACAGGGTCATAATATCCGGCATTACACCCGAGCCGCTGGAGCTCACAAAGGCATTTGACGAGATCGGACTGCACATCGTTGATGATGATCTGACAAGCGGCACACGACGTTTCTCGAAAGGCGCACTGAAGGGCACCGATGCAAAGAGCTTGGATAATTTTGTATTCGGAGGCAGCCCGTGCTCAACACTTTTCGATCCCTCAAAAGACAGGCGCAGTTACCTGCTTGACAAGGCACGATCAAACAGGGCAGGGGTAATTATGTGGCAGATAAAGTTCTGTGAACCCGAGGCATTTGAACGTCCTGATATTACATCTTATCTGAAGGAAAACAATATTCCTGTTACCAGCTTTGAGGTCGAGCTTCAGATGGCAAGTTTTGAAGGTATAAAGACGAGGCTCCAGGCATTCAAGGAACTTATGGAGGTTCAGATATGACGAAATTCCGTGTGGCAGAGACCATGAAAGAAATAATGGCCGCATATTATCTTGAAGCAAAGAATGCGGCCTACAACAATACACCGGTAGCGTGGATTACATCGGGCGGACCTGTTGAGTTTCTGTATGCGATGGGCGTTATACCCGTTTATCCGGAGAACTATGCGCCGATGTGTTCGATAACAAGAATGAGTAAAGACCTGATGGAGGTGAGCGAGGCAGCGGGCTATTCGCAGGACATCTGCTCGTATGCAAGGACTGATATAGGCGCTGACATGACCCAGGGCGGCCCCATCCTCGGCCTGCCGAAGCCTGACATGCTTATCGTGGGCACGAATATATGCCACACTGTCGTAAAATGGTTCGATGTCCATGCAAGAAAGTACAATGTCCCCCTTTTCATAATAGACATGCCTTACCTGCATGACGATATGACGAAAGATGCGATAAACTATGTCGTTAAACAATTTGAAGCGTTCAAAGGATTTCTCTCAGGTGTTTTGAAAAAGCCTTTTAACGAAGATAAATTCATGGAGACGCTCTTTCTTGCAGCACAGGTTTCAGATCTCTGGGAAAAGGTGCTTGCAATGGGCAAAAAAAAGCCTTCGCCTATAAACTCTTTTGATACGTTCATACACCTTGCCCCGATTGTCACGCTCAGGGGCACACAGAAGGCCGTTGATTATTACACCCGGTTTTATGACGAGCTTGTTGAACTCAGCAACCAGGGGTTTGGTTCGGTACCTGATGAGAAGATCAGGCTGTTGTGGGACAACCTGCCTATATGGTACAAGATTAAATACCTGTCAGAGTTCTTTGCAAAACACAGCGCAGCACTTGTTGTATCAACGTACACGAATTCATGGGCAGCTATGCAGGGTGACATAGATACCGACCACGCTCTTGAAGAGCTTGCAAGGGCATACCTTTCACCTTACATAAACAGGGGCTTCAAGTACCGCACCGACTACCTTGTCAAGCTGGTCGAGGAATTTTCCCTGGACGGCCTTGTCTTCCATTCAGACCGCAGCTGCAAGCCGTACTCCATTGGCCAGTATATTGTGAAAGAAGAAGTGACCAAAAGGACAGGCAGGCCGGGATTGATCATAGAAGCAGATATGAATGATCCAAGGGTTTTCTCGGATGCACAGTTCGAAACAAGGGCTGAGGCGTTCCTGGAAAGTTTTGATAGATGAAATATTTTGCAGGTATTGACGTTGGTTCTCTTACAGCCAAGGCCGTGGTTGTAGATGAAAACAACAGGATACTCGGCTACCACGTAATGCCGATCGGACAGGACAGCTTTGCTGCGGGCATGAGCGCATACCAGCAGGTCCTGAACAAGGCAGGTCTTAAAAGAGAGGACGTATTGTCCATTGTGTCAACGGGATACAGCAGGAAAAGATTCACAGAAGCTACCATGCAGAAAACAGAAATAAGCTGTCATGCGAAAGGCGTGTCTGTCATATTCCCCGGCGTAACAACGCTTATAGATGTGGGCGGACAGGACAGCAAGGCAATGAAGCTCGGGAAAAACGGCAAGGTTCTGGATTTTGCGATGAATGACAAATGCGCTGCAGGCACAGGAAGGTTTGTAGAGGTTATGGCACACGCGCTGAACCTGTCACTGGACGGACTTTCTGATGCTGCGCTGTCTTTCAAGAATGAACTCAGCCTCAGTTCCACGTGCACCGTGTTCGGTGAATCAGAGGTCGTGTCGCTGTTATCACAGGGACATACTGTTGCTGATATAGCATGGGCTATCATAAAATCCATTGCAGACAGGATCGTTGCACTGGCCAAGAGGGTCGGGATCGGCCAGGATGTTGCAATGAGCGGCGGCATGGCAAAGAACAGGGCGCTGGTGGCAAGGCTTGAAGACAGGATCGGGTTCGATATACTTGTTCCCGATGAACCGCAGATCATAGGTGCACTGGGTGCGGCATTGATAGCAAAGGAGGAGAAATGAACGGGAATACCAGAAATTCGGAGCAATTGTTACAGTCGGCAATAAAATTGGAATATACAGGTAATGTTCCGGTTGCACCCATGATTTATTACTTTGCTGCAAATTATGCAGGTATCACCATGTTTGATCTGTGGTCCGATTGGAACAAGTATGAGGCCGCGATCAAGAAGTGCTATTGGGAGCTTGGCCCATGGGACATTTATTACAACATCTGTCCATACTCCCCTGTTGCGTACCAGGCCTGCCTTTTGATGAAGGTCATGTATCCTGGCAAGGAACTTCCGGATAACAGTATCTGCCAGTTTGTCGAATACGAACTCATGAAGATCG
>JAJYJX010000149.1 GCA_021789095.1 bacterium | reverse complement strand
GGCGGGCTGATAACATCAACGATTTTTACCCTGATTGCATTGCCTGGAATATATGTGCTGATTGATAAACCCTCAGCCAGAGGCTGATAGGGCTATCCAAAAAAGTTCAAGAGCGGGGTTTATTTGTTCGTTCAACCCTGCGATCCACCTGAGATACTTTATTTTTTATATTACCTATTTTCAAGTCCTTTGTGGGTTTATATGCAGGCATACTGCCCTATTGTTTTTATCGATATTCGAAGAATACCTTTATTTGACGCAGGTTTTTCACTCACCATACAAACCTCGCTCTTTTGCAAAAGAGCTTTCTGGTTTTATTTCTGTTTTAAAGCCTCAATGTCCAATGTTTTCAGCCATTCCATTGTTTTTGCAAAGCCCTGTTTGAACGGTACCTTCGGTTTCCATCCCAGCTCACGCTCTGCCTTTGCTATGGAGAACTTAAGTCTGGAACCAAGATTTTTTACTGTGTAGGTCGTCAGTAATGGCCTTGTTTTTATATTTAATACCTTCCAGAGTGCTTCCATGATAACAGCACCGGTATAAGCGGCAGAGTAGGGGATATGAGTGTTAACAGGTTTTACCCCAAGCGTCTCTGCTATGCCTTTACAGAATTCCTGCAGAGTCACAGACTCACCGTCATGGACGAGATAGCCGTTGCCTACCGCGCGTTCATCTTCCGAGATCAGTAACAGTAAATCAACAAGGTTTTCTATATATGTGGGCCAGACCAGAACGTCCTTCCGCCAGAATATCAGTTCACGCTTTATGATTGCGTCGGCAAGGAGGGGTACGAATGTTTTATCGCCTGGTCCGAATGCCCAGCACGGATAAACCATCGTCACGGGAAGTTTTCTCTCGTTGTAATACCTCCAGGTGATCTTTTCTGCTTCGATCTTTGAATCAGGATACGGCTCACCCCAGGGCTTAAGCGGTAAGGTCTCATCCATCATCCGCCTTTCGTTTGTGCCAAAAACATCGTTGGTGCTTATATCAACAAGCCTTGATACCCCGGCATCTATAGCTGCCTTGCATACATTCTCGATACCTCCTATTGTGACCTCCCGGAAAAGTTTCCACGGCGCCCAGTCAGTAACTATGGCTGCACAGTGGAAGATGATATCCATGCCCGAAGCCGCTTTTCGTACGGAATCATATTCCCTTATGTCTCCGTGGAAGATTTCGACGTCTGAATCTTTAAGCTTTTGTTCATCCGGATCGTTACTCAGAACCAATGCACGTACCTTATTGCCTTTAGAAATATTCGCCTTTACAAGGTTGCCGCCTATAAAACCCGTTGCACCCGTTATAAGTACCTTTTTCATAGAGACCTCCGTTTTGATAACTTCCTATTTACGCCGTTGGAAAGTTACCCCTGCGTGCCGAAACGCAACTTCGGTGTGCAGGCACGCCTCAGCCAGAGGATTGATCCGCCTTTGGAGGACTTTCTAACGGGGTTTATTACCAATAATCAGTAAACCCGAAAAATGCAATAAAAGATCGTTGGGGCAGCCCTCCTTCGATTTTATAAGTTGATGCAGCTTTTCAGACGAAGACATTTATTTCGGTGTTTGACATCTTTGTGGTAGTATACCGATATGCCAAAACATAACGAATGTCAGATCCTTATAACTGGTGCAGGTATCACGGGTCTTACCATTGCCCGTGAGCTTATAAGCCGGGGTGAAGAAGATATCCTGATTATTGAAAAAGAAGCGGGATTGGGATTTCATGCAAGCGGCCGCAACAGCGGCGTACTCCATGCCGGCATTTATTATACGCCGGATACATTAAAGGCCAGGTTTTGTATAGAAGGCAACAGGCTTATGAAGGAATACTGTCTTGAGAAGGGCATGACTTTAAAACAAACGGGAAAGGTCATTGTAGCAAAGAACGATTCCGAGATCCCGGGTATTTACGAACTGAAAAGAAGAGCAGATTTAAGCGGTGCAAAGTCTGTTATTGTGGATGAACAGGAGCTTTCCGGGATCGAGCCGTATGCAACAACATGTGAAAAGGCGCTGTTCTCACCCAATACTGCTGTTTTCAAACCCATGGAGATACTGAATGCTCTGGCGTCTGATCTTGCCGGTTCAAAGAAGGTAAGGGTATATTATAATACTGCATTCATCAAGCCGGGCAGGAATCATACGGCACTGACATCAACGGGACTCATACATTTTAAAAAGTTTATCAATGCTGCGGGGGCATATGCGGATAAGATAGCGCATCAGTTTGGTGTGGCGAAAGAATACGCAATCCTTCCTTTCAAAGGCACGTACAAAAGACTTGACCGGCAAAAAAAATTCCTGGTCAACGGCAACATTTATCCCGTGCCGGATCTCAGGAACCCCTTTCTCGGCGTCCATTTTACGCATACTGCCGATGATTGGGTTTATATAGGTCCTACTGCTATTCCTGCATTTGGCAGGGAAAATTACAGGATATTGGACGGCTGGGATGCAGAGACATTGTTGATCCTTTATCGCGATGCGCTGATGTTTCTAAAAGACCCGGTTTTCAGGTATTCCGCGGTTGAAGAGATCAAGAAATACAGCAGCAGGTTTGTATTCAGCGAGGCAAAAAAGCTCCTGAAAGGGCTTGAACTCAAGGACGTAGAAGACGGAGATAAATCAGGCATACGCGCGCAGCTTATCAACCGGGAGACAGGAAAGCTTGCAATGGATTTCCTTTTGATACAAGAAGGTGATTCCCTGCATATCCTTAATGCTGTTTCTCCTGCATTTACGTCATCAATGGCATTCGCACGGTATGCCGTGTCAGGGTTTGTCACAGCTTGATTTACACAGAAATGCAATAAGAAAGTTTGCTCGTTCGTTCAACCCTGCGATCCACAACGCATTTTTTGTGGTTTACACAAAGGCCGTTTTGCTGTAGATGTCTCCTATGGAAAAAAATAATCTTTCATGGATAATCCTGCTGATCATGCTTTTCATTGCAGGGTATCTCGTCGGCATGAATGCATACATACAGGAGGTTGATCCTGCGACCTATGCAGAGGTATCAAGGGAGATGGTCGAATCAAACGATTACATTTATCTCCATGATAACTACAGGCAGTATCTTGACAAGCCTCCCCTAACAATGTGGCTTATATCGGCTTTCTACCTGCTGTTCGGCATAAAGAATTATGCAGTAAGACTGCCTTCGTTCATAATGTCTATTGTTGCAATACTATCGGTTTACTGGCTCGGACTTATGTTCTGGAATAAGAGGGCAGGGCTTTTATCTGCGCTTATAACTGCATCCACAGTTGCATTCAGACTTATGACCCAGGACCCGAAGATAGATATGGTGCTGATAGGGTTTATGACACTCTCTATTGCGCTGCTTTGTAAAGGGATGAGCAGGCCTAAATACCTCTGGCCCGGCTATATTGTTATGGCCTTCGCCTTTCTTACAAAAGGGCCCATCAGCATAGGCATACCTGTGCTTGCGTTTGGTTCTTATGCGTTTTTTAAAAGGGATTTTGCCATGATAAAGCGGCTCAAGCCTGTAAGAGGGCTGCTTCTGACAGCAGTTCTTATACTGCCGTGGTATAGTGCAGTGGCTTTTAAACGGGGGGATTACACAGCCTATTTTATGCTGTTCAAGCAAAGCTTCGGCAGGTTTTATGCACACCAATTCTACTACGGAGGTGACCCTTTCTTCTACGTCCATACTTTTGCATGGGCATTTATGCCGTGGTCCGTGCTGTTTGTCGTGATCCTCGTTCAGAGATTTGTAAACTGGAAGAGAAAGATCAAGCCAGATGATGGAGAGGTGTTTATGCTGTGGTGGTGGGTTCTGCCGTTCATTATATTATCGATAGCAATAAGTAAGCTGCCGCAGTACATATTCTGGGTTATCCCGCCTGCTGCGCTGCTTACAGGCCGGTGGCTGGATATGAGGCTTGATAATACAATCGTGGGCAAAGAGAAAACCGCTTTTGTTATACAACAGGCTGTGGCATGGATTCCACTTATTCTTGCAGCTATGTTGTTTATTATTTCATTCCCGCCATCCACCGTTTCCCCATGGCTGCTCCTTGTTGCAGGTGTTGTATGTATGGTATTGCCATACGTGTTTGGCACGCATATTGTAAAAAGGGCCGTTGTAGTTTCCGCAACATCAATGCTCCTGTTTGATATAATATTTGCCGGATACATATATCCTTCATCCTTGCAATACCAGCCTTTCCAGATGTTCGGCGGGCAGATCAGGGCAATGTCAAACGGAAAAAAATCCGTAATACTGTCCTACAAATACGGAGAGAGGGGAACACTGAATTATTACAGCAGGATGCCTGTCAGGGAGGTTGATACACAGCAGGAAATTGATCAATACCTTAAAGAAAAGAACCCGCTGTTTTTTATAACAACCAATGATCAGGTTAAAAACCTGCAGGCAATGGGATATGAAATAAAAGTGCTCAACACATTGCCTTTCTATCCGACATCAAGGCCTGATAAGTGTTTTGTGCTCAAATGGGACAGAGAAAAATGCCTGACCCATCTGACAATAGGGATGATAGGAAAATGAACTTTTTTTGTTTATGGCTCTTAGAGTGTCTTCTCGTAGATCCTGTATGTCTTATATACCCGTCCGCCGATACGCTGTATAGCGTGGTTCATTTGCTTATTGTCCTCTAGTATCCAGGACATCTCTGCACCGTTGTATCCGTTGTCGAGACCATTTACCCATGTCTGGTAATAAAGCAGCGCGCCTATGCCCAGGTACTGGTATTCAGGTATAACTCCGAGTGTGAAGACACGCAGGGTTTTTATCCTTGATCTTGCCATAAGGAATTTGAATACACCAAGCGGGAACATCCTGCCGTTCATGGACTTTGCTGCAACGTTATAGTCAGGAAATGAGAGTGCAAAGCCTGTTGGTTTACCGCCTACCTCTGCGATCATCGCAAGTTTAGGATCAACGATTTGTTTGAGAGATTTTGCAATATAGTCAAATTCTTTTTCTGTAAGCGGTACAAATCCCCAGTTTCTTGCCCATGCCTTGTTATATATTTTCTTTACTATTGCAACCTCGGAGTTGAACCTTCTCATATTCACGTACCGGATAGTTATATTGTCCCTGCGTTTAATCTTTTCTATTATATGATTCAATTTTTCCGGAGGATCTTGCGCCTCTATGTAGTATGCAAGCAGGTCTTTTGCCTTCTTAAAGCCGAACTGCGTGTAATAATCCAGGTAATACCTCGGATTGTAAGACATCATTATAACAGGGTCTGAATCAAAGCCATCCACCAGCAAGCCACACTCATGGTTTGTGTTGAAATTGAACGGGCCCATGATCTT
>JAJYJX010000148.1 GCA_021789095.1 bacterium | reverse complement strand
TTTTTCTGTAATAGGTGCAACATAAGCACCCCTGTGGGCCTGAACTTTTATAAACCCTTCTGTTTCAAGCTGCCGTATTGCTTCCCTGATAGGCGTTCTGCTTATGTTGAATTTATTGGCCATTTCAGCTTCAGCAACACGCTCTTCCGGCTGGAGGATACCTTTGATTATGGCATCACGTATTGCATCTGCTATTTGCTCTCTTAATGTTTGTTTTTTCTGAAGATCTATCTGTCTTATACCCATAATGTTTTATGTATACAATATACAAACAAAAAGTCAACTGTTTTCTGTATTAAATAGATTTTACCGTACATTGCCAACTATCTTGCCTTCTACCGCTACCCTGAACATTGGTTCCCTTCTGCTTGTGGATACTATCGTTATATAAGCATTGAAAGGACCTGAAGGTGCATCGGGCATGATCTTTACATTGATTGTCCCCTGCGATACAGACTGACTTATAGTTGATACCCTTATATAAGGCTCTGATGCCGCAACGGATGTAATCTTTACTGAGGGATTAAAGATATTAAAATTTATAGTCTGCGGGATGGATTTACCCGCCTTCACAGAGCCAATGAAAAGCATGACAGGACTTATAATAATATCGGATACGATCTCGCCCGTAAGCGTGAGGGTAACTATGCGTTTAAAGGGATCGTTTGATGTAACGGTAATTGTTTTTGTTACTGGTCCCAGATAATTTGAAGAATTGAAATTTGCCGTAACAACACCATGTGCACCAGGCAGGAGTTGATTTAAAGAAAGGAGTGCGGCAGTACATCCACATGAAGGATGCACATCACTTACAATAAGTTTTTCTGTTCCTGTATTGGAGAACCTGAATTCATGCGATACCATGTCACCTTTCTGAACTTTGCCGAAATCATAGGTAAGCTGGTCGAAACTGATAGCAGGTACATCTGTGCCGGAACTATATTTTTGCGTGGTACAGCTGTTTAAGATTACCAAACCTGTTGCAATTACACCGGTTAATGTTGAAATTAGTTTTGTTTTCATATGTTCTCCATAAACTTTATTGTATACTTATAAAGTATAATGAAGTCAACGACCCGACCGGAAGCAAAGGCTTTGATGTCCTGCTGGGTTAAATCAACACCTGTTCTAACGTGGTTTACATAAAAAGGGAGATTATATTATATAAATAACGATTATCATGCTGACACGTGTTAAAACAAAATACGCCCGTCTGAAGCAACTTATCAAACAGCTGGGCAGTGTTGTCATAGCATTTTCAGCAGGTGTTGATTCCACCCTGCTGCTGAAGGTTGCCCATGATGTACTCGGCGATAAAGCGGTTGCAATAACAGCCGTGTCTCCAACGTATCCTGCCAACGAACTGGAAGAGGCAAAACAGCTTGCGTCGCAGATCGGTGCCAGGTTCATGCTTGTAAAAACAAACGAATTCAAGGATGAGAACTTTTTATCGAATACACCCGACAGATGTTTTTTCTGTAAAACAGAGCTGTTTTCACTATTGAAACATAAGGCAGACAAGCTGCATATAAAACATGTGGCGTACGGTGCAAATGCCGATGATCTTAAAGATTTCAGACCAGGCATGAAGGCTGCCAGGCAGGCACATGCCATTGCACCGCTGCTTGAGGCAAATTTAACAAAGGATGAAATAAGGGAGATCAGCAGGGAACTGGGACTTAAAACATGGAACAAGCCTTCATATGCATGCCTCGCATCCAGAATACCTTACGGCACAAGAATAACGACCGGTGCTTTAAACAGAATAGAAGAAGGAGAAAATGCACTGCGGGCGTTGGGGTTAAAACAGCTCAGGCTCAGGTATCACAATGAAACAGCAAGGATAGAGGTGCCCCCTGAAGACTTTACAATTATTCTTAAAGATGGTATTCGTGCAAAAATTGTTGAACAATTAAAGACACTGGGCTTCAGGTATATAACAATAGATCTTGAAGGATATAGAACAGGAAGCATGAACCCTGAAAAAAAGGCATAACGCACAGACAATGGAAGATCATACAAAAATAGAAAACATTACTATATTCTGGGGAAGGCATAAGGGCCCCCTTATCTATTCAAATACATTTGTCATAGAACACGGCAATACAACGATCATTGTTGATCCGGGTGGAGAATCTCAGGAACTGAAGAAACTGTCGGATCAAAAAAATTTCGTTGTTAACACACATTTTCATGGCGATCACAGGAGGTTGAATTATCTGTTCACAAAGAGCGATTTTTTTGCACCGGAGCTTGATGCCCCCATGATTGAAAGCCATAAACACTTTATAGACGCAGTCGGGATAACAGATGAAGAACTGCGGGAACAGTGGCTCAACGTTGTAAAAACCATATATCACATAACTGAACACCGTATATCGGGAACATTTAATAATGACGAATATGTTATAGATAAGAAATATGGGATAAAGGTAATAGCCCTGCCGGGACATACAAAGGGACATAGTGGGTTTTATTTTGAGAATGCATCGTTAACCTTGATAACAGATATAGACCTTACAGATTTTGGCCCATGGTACGGAAATGAAGTATCCGATATAGATACCTTCCTCGAATCCATAGATAAGGTACGGCACATAAATTCTCAGTATTTTATAACTTCACATTCTAACAGAATATACTCAAAGGAGCAGTTGCTGCCATTGCTTGATAAATTTGCCGCGCATGTACAAAGAAGGGAAAAGGCCCTGTTAGCGCTGTTAAAAAGCGACAGCAACCTATCATTGGATGAACTTGCAACGTACGGCATAATTTATTCACGCAATACGCTCATCAATAACCCGGCTTTGATGTTTTTCGAAAAAAAGATGCTCGAAAAACATTTGAAAAAACTGGGGATAAAAACAGGGGTTTGATCCCTCAAACCAGCAAAGAAGGAACAACTTTCTCCTTAGTTCGTAAAACAAAGCTCTTTTCTCTAAACGGATCTTGTTGCTAAAATGCAGTTGTTTTTGTTTCTGATACCGAGAGAGAAGCAGTCCACGCAGAGTACCATGGAAGAATACCAGGTCGTTCACAAGTGTTTTACTTCACTTCGGATCAAGTTTTTCCTTCTCTTAATTCCCTATCCTCGCTCCTTTAGTTTATCGCAGATCGAGCTTCTTTTAAGGTAAAGAAATCATATATATACAGGAACACGCCGCTCACAAAACACAAACCTGACACAAAAAACACCCCATACCACAGATGCATATAGGACTGTGCTGTCAGATAATCAAAACCGAGTATCCTCTGGAAGTACACCTGAACGATACCCGCTGCAGTAAGTGCGAGAACCATCATGAGCATAAAGAAAACCGTGGTGTAGAATGTTACAAATCCCTTTGTCTGATTGTAATTTTTTAAGCCTTTTATCTGCGGCATCATGAAGTAAACAAGGGTCAGTATAAGCATTACATAGGCACCGAAGAATGCAAAATGTCCGTGCGCGGCAGTTATCTGTGTGCCGTGCGTCCATTTATTGATCTGCGGCAGTGTCTGTGCAAAGCCCCATACACCTGCGCCAAAGAAGTGCATAATAGTACCGCCGACAGCCCAGTACATTGCAAGCCGGTTGGTAATCTGGAGATGTTTTTCTCTCGCCATCCTCAGGGTATCAAACACCATAAACAGGATCGGCAATGGTTCAAAAGCACTGAATATCGCTCCAAACCACAGCCAATAAGCCGGTGTCCCTATCCAGTAATAGTGGTGGCCTGTCCCGGTGATTCCTGTAAACAGCACAAGACCGACTTCGATATACAGCCATTTCTCAACAACGGTTCTGTCCACATTTGTAAGCTTCATCATCACAAAGGCCATGAGTGCTGCCGCAATCAGTTCCCATGCACCCTCCACCCAGAGATGTATAACCCACCACCAGAAAAAGTACTGGGTCGAAAGGTTTTTCATAAAGAACATGCCGAACAGGAACATCACTGCAAGAGCAGTGAGCCCGGCAACCAATACGCCTTCTATTGTCGTCCATTTCTTATTCTTCAGTACCGTCATAAGAATGTTATAGAGAAACATCAGTGCGACTATCACGATGCCTACTTTTATTATGAAGGGTTGTTCTGTAAAAGGCATGCCCCATGACCATCCCAGCAGGTAACCGACAATTGCGGTGACCCCGATTATTGCAAACAGCCAGAACTGGACATAAGCAAGTGTGGGACTGTACAACTCTGTATCGGATTCCTCCGGGATCATGTAATATGTCCCGCCCATAAACCCAAACAAAAGCCATACAACAAGCAGGTTTATATGTATTTCCCTGCTTACATTGAACGGCAGAATATGCATCAAGGGGTCCACATTCCATGCATACTTAGCACCGGTGATCAAGCCGAATATTACTTGCAAGCCAAAAAGCAGGGTTGCAAGGATGAAGTATGGATAAGCAACCTTCTGTGTTTGATATTTCATGATTACCTCCTGTTATTTCAGATTCGAAAGATACTGAACAAGCTCATCGAGCTGTGTTTTTGAAAGTGTTTTAAATGAAGGCATGAGATTGATTGGATAATGAGATGCAGGATCCGAGATCTGCTGGGCAATCCACTGCGGGTCCCTTCTTGCACCTACATGGCTGAGGTCCGGGCCCACATTCCCGCCCATGCCGTTGATCTTGTGGCATGCCGTACAGCCATTGCTGCTGAACAGCAGCCTGCCCCGGGATAACTCTGATGACGATGCAGCTGCTTCATTGGCAGAGGCAACTTCCGGCTGGGGAGGCCATCCGTTTGTGTGAATATTTGATACCCATTGTAAAAAAGCCACAAGGTCATCAATCTGTTTATCGGTCAGATGCTGGTTAGGCATCTGCCTTGGCTCCGGCATTACAGCCCTCGGATCCTTTAAAAACTTTTTCAGCCAGTCCGCGGGCCTCAATTTGCCCTCTTTTGTAAGGTCCGGTGCATAATAACCGCCTATCCCAAGTATGGTGTGACAGTCGTTGCAGTTTTTTTTCTGCCATACCCATTTACCTGCTACAACCTGCTGTGTAAGGCCTGCATCATCTGTCCTCCGCGGGATCTGTCTGAGCGTATCATAGGTCAGGGCTATAAAGATCACCGTGGAGATCAACGTTCCCCAGATAAACAGCCTTTTCGCTGTACTCTTTTCCATACGTATCCTCCTTTAATTTTTAATTATTGATGATATGCTATGTAGTTTGGACTGCGCTTTGTATGATCTGTATCATAGAACATTGTTGTTGCAAGAAAACAGAAATGAACTGCCCCCCAAGATGCCCCTTAAAATAAGGGAGTTTGTAAAGTGAGAGAAAACCTGCGTCAATTCGGGGCAGCTGCGAATGCATGCAAAAACAAAAAAGACACGTGGCCTGCATATAAACTTACAAAGGACTTAAACATTATTTAAATCAAAGACATTTGGTATCTTAGGTGG